>NZ_JBPKJP010000109.1:0-12769 GCF_051217035.1 Lysobacter sp. 1R34A | reverse complement strand
CCAGCGGCACCGGCCCCGGCGGCGGCACCGCGCCGAGCCCGCCGCAGATCCAGCCGGCCGCGCTCGCGGTCGAACTGCAGGAGCCCACGCCCTTGCCCGCGGGGCAGTCGGTCACTCACACGCCGGCCGCGAGCGGTCTGGCCGAGACCATCACCGTGACCGGCGCCGGCGCGGTGGTGAAGGTCGAGAGCCAGGTGGTGACGCCGGATGCGCAGGGACGCATCACCGTCACCGTCAATCCCGACTCCAACAAACTCATCGAAGTCGAATGGCCGGCGGCGACGCAGGAGCAGACCTTCGGCCTGTTCTTCGACTTCGACAAGCCGGCCGCCGCCGGCTGGCGACTCAATCCGCCGTCTCAGCACTATCGCGCTTATGTCGAAAACACCACGACCGATCCGCGCTACCGAGACGCGTCCGGCACCTTGCGTATCGAGGGCGACGGCAACTGGAGCGGGCCCGAGCGCGGCGCCGCGCGCCTGGAAGCCTGGGTGCGCAGCCTGCCCGCGCCGCGCAACGTGCGCCTGGAAGCGTACGCCAGCCACGAGCACGTCAGCGGCGCGAACGAAACCCAGCGCAACGCGCATAACCAGGCGCTGTCGCAGCGGCGGTTGGACGTCGCCGCGGCGGTGGTGCGCCGCGCCGGCGGCAATTTCACCATCACTCCGGCCAACGCACATGGCGACAGCCCGGCCAGCGGACGTCCGGGTTCGCATTCGGCGATGGGCGGCGACCCGGACAATCGCGTCGTCCACGTCATCGGCCGTGTCGCCGGCACTACGCCGAGCCGCTGGCGCGGGCGCCTGCGTCGTCCGGCTTCGGTCGCGCCGCAGCCCCAACCTCAGCCGCAACCTCAGCCGCAACCTCAACCTCAACCTCAACCTCAGCCGCAGCCGCAGCCGACGATACCGACACCGCCGACTGCGATGAGCCTGGCGCTCAAGCTCAAGTTCGTGCGCCAGGAAGAGCGCAAGAAGCTGACCCTGCGCTACAACCGCGCCGAGGCCACGCGCCGCACCTATGCGCCGCAGGGCTTCTTCGGGCTGATGCTCGGCGACCTCAGCGACAAGTCGAAGTACTTCAAGGAAATCGATCTCGACGACCCGTTCTTCCGCCAGTTCGCGGTCGAGGCCAGCATGCCGATCGCGTTCGAGCCGATCGACCTGATGTCGGCGCAGGTGGCGCTGGACTACGGCGACAAGAGCAAGCCGCGCGACCACAAGCACGCCGATTTCGTGTTCACGCCGGGCGACACCGGGACCAAGCGCTTCGAGGTGTTCATGAACGCCACCCGCGACATCGACTACGACGCTTCGTACCAGTATCACTTCGACCCGCAGTCCGACTGGGCCGCCGACCGCACCTCGTACACGATCCCGGCCGCCTCGACCGAAGACCGGACCATGTTCGTGAACCCGTACGAGCACGTCGAGTTCCGCCACATCGAAGCGATCCCGGGCGACATCGACTGGGACGTGGTCGACTCGATCGAGGTCAAGCTCCAGGCGCGCGGCTATTCGCAACCCGAGCCGAAGACCACCTTGAAGCTGACCAAGGAGTCCGGCCCCAAGACCTGGCGCCTGCGCGGCGCCAAGCCCGGCCCGGCCAATCGAGGCGTGACGTATCAGCTGGTGCAGCGGCGCAAGGGCGTGGCCAATCCGGACCCGGCGACGCCGCCGGTCGAGCTCGACGTGCCGCAGTTGATCGTCCACGACAGTTTCGAGGACGCCCTGCAGCTCGAGTTCATCCCGGTGTTCGACCCGGCCATGGTCAAGCGCGTCTACATCGACGTGAAGTACGAGGACGGCGCCTACAAGCGCAACGAACGCATCGAGATGGCCGGCGGCCAGACCGATCCGGTCAAGCTGCGCATCGCCCTGAAGAACAAGGACCTGCGCAACTTCCGCCGGCGTTTCACCTTCGTCGGCATGCAGGGACAGTTCGACCAGCGCGCGTGGATCGCCGACTCCGAAGAGCTGGTGGCGGTGCAGTGACATGCGCGGCGATACCGTCATCGACATGCGCGACGATGCCGGCATGAGCTGGCTCGCGCCGGTGCAGCACCGCCTCGGCGCCGACATCGCCGGCCCGGTCGCCGCCACCTTGCGGCGGCTCGGCGCGGTGCTGCCGGCGCAGGCCGCCGCCGCCGCGGACCTGCTGGGCGGCGTGCTCGCGCCGCTCGGCGGTTCGATCTGGCCGGAAGTGGCCGGCAGTTTCAGCCGCCTGACCAATACCGGCATGCCGGTCGAGTTTTCCTGGAGTTCGCGCGAGGCGACGGTGCGATGGACCGCCGAGGTCGCCGCGCCGGAAGTGGCCGACCGCGAGCGGCTGCTGCTGGCCGCGCGAGCCTTGGATTGGCGGGACGAGCTCGCGCCGTGGCTGGAACTGCAGCGCGACGATCCGTTGGTGTTCGGCGCCTGGGCCTCGGCGCGCCATGGCGAGGAGCGCGCCACCAAGCTGTATGTCGATCTGCATGCCGGGCGGTTGCCGGCGATCTGGCGGGACCGCTATTTCCTGCTGCGCTCGAACCTGCTGACCTGGCGAATGAGCGGGGTGAACCCCGACGGCAGCGTCGAGTTTTATGCGCTCGGCCATGAGCTGGACCGGCCGGCGCTCGCGGCGATGGCGCGCGCGGTGCTCGGCGATGCCGGGCCGTTGATGGAGACGCTCGAAACGGTGGCGGGCCATGGCGCCTTGCCGCGTCATGTCGGCATCAGCCTCGCCCTGTCGGCGGACGGTCGGCCGCGCGCGTTGAGTTGCTTCGTCGTGGCCAAGAGCTTGTTCCACCACGACGACGAGGTCGCGGCGATGTTGCGCAGCCTCGCCGACGGCGTGCCGGCGCGGCTTTACGAAGCTCTGGCCTCGGGGCCGGACGACGGGCGCTGGCGCCACGGCATGATCGGCGTGGTCGCCGACATCGCCGGCCGCAGCTGGGTGCAATGCGGGCTGCGGCCGACCTGAACCCGCGCCGTTCTTGGTGCCCAGAAAAAGCAAAGCCCGGCGAGGCCGGGCTTTGCATCGACGCTGGCCGATCCGAAGACCGGTCGGGCGATCAGTCGACCGGGGCGTAGCGCAGGGTCAGGAACCACTCGCGGCCGGGCTGGTTGAAGTACGACGAGGTTTCGTACTCGCGGTCGAATACGTTGGCCACGCGCGCCTGCAGGCTCAGGGCCGGGGTGATCGCGTACTCCGCGCGCAGGTCGAGGGTGCCGTAGCCGCCCAGGCGGGTGCTGTTGGCCACGTCGTCGTAGCGCGAGCCCGAACCGACCGCGGTCGCGCCGAGACGGAACTTGCCGAAGCTGCGATCCAGGTCGATGCGCGCGCTGTGCCTGGCGCGGCGCGGCAGGTCGTTGCCCCGGTAGAAGCCGACCCGGTTCTCGGTGTCGAGGAAGCTCGCGCTCGCCGCCAGGGTCCACTGGGCGAAGGCGGTGTCGATGCCGAGTTCGGCGCCGCGCATGCGCGCGCGGTCGATGTTGTTGGGCAGGTTGATCGACGCGTCGTAGGTGATCAGGTCGTCGGCGCGGGTGTCGAAGCCGTCGATACGGGCGTTGAAACGCTCGCCGCGGTAGGCCAAGCCGAGTTCCCAGGTCTTGGACTCTTCCGGACGCAGGCCCGCGTTGCCGAAGAACGGGTAATACAGCTCGTTGAAGGTCGGCGCCTTGAACGCGGTGCCGTAGCCGACGGTGACGCGCCAGCGCTCGGCGAAGCTCAGGCCCCAGGCTGCGCCGCCGGTGGTGTGGCCGCCGAACTGCTCGTTGTCGTCGCGGCGCAGGCTGGCCTCGAACGACTGCGCGCCGAAGCGGCCCTGGTACTGGACGAAGCCGGCCTTGTTGTCGCGCTCGCTTTCGTCGTACACGGTGTCGCTGTCGACGCGGTCGCGCAGCCAATCGAAACCGGCGGTCAACACGTGGCCGTCGAAGAGGTTGAAATCGGCCTGCAGGCTGGCGCTGTCGCGGTCGGTCTTGAAGAACCCCATCGGCACCTCGCCGAGGAAATTGTCCGAGCTGTCGACGTTGCGGCCGGCCAGCAACTGCAGGTGGACCGTTTCCGACGGGCGCCACTGCAGCTTGCCGCCGATCACCTGCTGCACGGTCTCGGAGCGGTTGACGAAGCTGCCGTCGTAATCGTTCTCGCCTTCGGCGCGCAGCGCCTGGCCTTCCAGGCTCCACCGCTCGTTGAACTCGAGGCCGCCGCGCAAGGACAGGGCGTGGCTTTCGTAGCCGTCGCGGTCGGGCTCGTCGGTGAAGCAGCCGGCGAACACCGGGAAGCCGGCGCCGCGGCAGGCATTGATGCCCTGGGTCTTGCGGAAGCTGTAGTCGGCGCCGAACCAGCCGCGGTCGCTGCGGCCGCCGAAGCCGGTGCCGAATTCGAGGCTGTCGTTGCTGCCGCCGCCGAAGCGCACGCGCGGCGCGAAGCCCTGCTTCTCGCGGCGGGTGAACACCTGGATCACGCCGCCGATGGCGTCGGCGCCGTACAGGCTCGAGCGCGGGCCGCGCACGATTTCGATCCGGTCGATCAGTTCCAGCGGCAGGTCCTGCAGCGCAGTCAGGCCCGAAGTCGGCGAGCCGACGCGGATGCCGTCGACCAGCACGAGTACATGATCGGACTCGCTGCCGCGCAGGAACAGGGTGGTGAGCTTGCCGGCGCCGCCCTGGTTGGACAGGGTGATGCCGGCGCGGCCGCGCAGCAGGTCGTTGAGGTCGCGCGCCTGGCTGCGCTCGATGGTCTCGCGGTCGAGCACTTCGACCGGGGTCAAGGCGTCGTTGACGCTGACTGCGGTGCGGTTGGCGGTGACGACCACTTCGTCGAGGTCGGTGGCTGCGCCGGCCGGAGCGGCGAGCGCGGCGGCGGGCAGCGCTAGCGCAGCGGCGATGGCGAAGGACAGCTTCAGTGCGCGCGTGGCGTGCAGGGCATGGGGGGTGCGGGCGGACATGGGGACAGCTCCAGCGCGCGCGCCAGGGGCGCGCGACGACGACGGCGGAAGGCGGTTGCGAGGAGGCAGCGGGCCGTGGAGACAGCCGGATAGCAGCCGCCGCGACGCCCTCCGCATCGCAACCTGTGGCGCCTCGAGGCCGGTCTCCGGACTCGCAAGCGGAGCGGCGCAGGGCCGGACTCCCGATGGCGGCGCCTTCCCGTGCCGAGCACAGTGGCGGTGGCCGCGATCTGTCTTGCTTACCGTTGCGGGGGCAGTGCCGGACTGGCGCCGATCCTCCCGCAGGAGAGGGCGCGTCACCGGCTTCCCGTTTCAACCCGTCGATCAAGCCAGCCGACGGGTCACCTCGAAGCGGTGCGCAGTCTACGCCAAGCCGGCGTCCGGGCCAAAACGCCGGGGCGGGCGGGGCGTCCGGGAGCGGCGGCGACGGGCTCAGTCGCGCCCGTCGTCCTCGTCGCGGCCGCCGGGGCGGTCGTCGTCGCCTTCGTTGTCCCGGCTGTCGCGGTCGTCGCCATCGCCGAGGCGGGCGCCGCCTTCGAACGGGTCGTAGCGTTCTTCGGCATGCATCGTGGTGTGCACCGGCGCGGCGGCCGGCTTGTTGCGCGGCGGCGGCAGCAGCGCGGTCGCCGCTTCGGCGGCCTGGATCAGCTCCTGCCGGCGCGCATCGCTGATCTCCTGCCAATGGCAGTCGAGCAACGCGCCTTCGATCGCGTACAACAGGTTGAGGGTCGGCTTGAAGCCGGCGCGCTTGACCCGCATGAAGGCCTCGACCGTGCCGATCGCCGAGATGTCCTCGTGGGTGCGCAGGCCGACCTGGCGCAGCCAGGCCGCGCTCTTGGGGCCGATGTTGCGCATCTTGGCCGCGGTCATGCCAGCGCCTCCACGTACACGCGCGCCAGCGCTTCCAGGCCGGCCTGGTCGTCAGCATCGAAACGGTCCGGGATCGGGCTGTCGAGATCGAACACGCCGATCAGGGCATCGCCATGCACCAGCGGCACCACCACTTCCGAACGCGAGGCCGCATCGCAGGCGATGTGGCCCGGGAAGGCGTGCACGTCGGCGACGCGCTGGGTCCGGCGGCTCGAGGCGGCCGCGCCGCACACGCCCTTGTCAAGCGGAATGCGCACGCAGGCCGGCAGGCCCTGGAACGGGCCGACCACGAGTTCTTCGCCGTCGTAGAAATAGAAGCCGACCCAGTTGAGGTCCGGCAGGGCATGGCTGACCAGCGCCGACAGGTTGGCGGCGTTGGCGATGCGGTCGCGTTCGCCGTCGAGCAGGCCGCGCGCCTGGGCGACGAGCTGCGCGTATTGCTCGGGCTTGTCGCCCGAAAGTGCGGAGGTTGTGAACATCATCGGAGTGTAACAGCGGCGTCCGCCGCCACTACCATGGCGGACTCCAGGCCCCAGGAAAAAGCGCGAGATGAGTCACACCCAGCCCCCGGTGCAGGCCGCCTCCCGACCAACGGACGCAACCGCGCTCGCGCGGTTCGCTCGCGGCGTATTCGTCACCGGCACCGACACCGGCATCGGCAAGTCGGTGGCCAGCGCGAGCCTGCTGCACGCCTTGCGCGCGCGCGGCCTGCGCGCGGTCGGCATGAAACCGGTGGCGAGCGGTTGCGAACGCACGCCGGAAGGCTGGCGCAACGAGGACGCCCTGCTGCTGCAAGCGGCCAGCGCGCCGACGCCGCCCTACGACGACGTCAATCCCTACGCCTTGCCGCAGCCGCTGGCGCCCGAGCTCGCCGCCGCGCAGGCCGGCGTCGAGATCGCGCTGGCGGCCATCCTCGCCGCGCATGCGCGCTTGTCGGCGCAGTCGGACACGGTGGTGGTCGAAGGCGTCGGCGGCTGGGCCGCGCCGGTCAGCGTCACGCTCGACCAGATCGATCTGGTGCGCGCGCTGGACCTGCCGGTGGTGCTGGTGGTCGGCCTGCGCCTGGGGGCGATCAACCACGCGCGGCTGAGCGCGCGGGCGATCCAGGCCGACGGTGCGCGCCTGGTCGGCTGGATCGCCAACGACATCGACCCGCGGATGGCGTGCGCCGACGAAAACTTCGAGATCCTGTGCCGGCGCTTGCCGGTGCCGTGCTGGGGGCGCCTGCCGTATTTCGCCTCTCCCGATCCGCAGGCCCTGGCCGGGCGCCTGCAGCCCCGCTTCTAGGGCCGCCAGCCGTCTCGCGCCGGCGCTTCCGCGCGGCCGCCGGATCGCGGCTAACACGAGCGAGCCCAACAAAAGCGCAGCCAACAAAAAACCCGGCAGCCGAAGCTGCCGGGTTTTTCGTATCCGCCGTGACGGCCGGAGAGAGAGAGGGTGCGCTTACTTGGTCGCGGCGGCCGCCGGAGCCGTCGCCTTCGCCGCGGCCGTGGCGGCCTTCTCGACGTTGGCCTGGGTGGCCTTGGCGGCGGTTTCGATCTGCGACTTGGCCAGCTCGGCGATCGCTTCGTTGGTCTTCAGCGTGCGGCCGAACGCTTCCTGGCCGGTGCTGACGGCGCGCTCGACGTTTTCGCGAGCGATCTGCGCGCCCTTCGGCCACAGGGTCTTGAAGGCTTCCAGATCGCGGGCTTCGGCGGCTTCACCGAAGAAAGCGAAGGTGGCGTTGACGCGGTCTTCGATGGCGGCGACCTGCAGGCCGAACACGGCCTCGGCATTGTCGAGGGCCAGACGGTTGACCTGAGCGGCCGTGTCCGCGAACTGGCGCGTAGCGGCGGCGAACTGTTCGTTGAATTGCTGGTACATGGCTGAGCTCCTGAAAGGTCCAGACGGAGAACGACTGGATTGTGCGGTGCAGCATAGGCTGGCTTTTGTTGCGATGCAACATCGAGCCGATGAGCGGTCGTAAACCGTTCAGAAAGCCTGCCTGTTCAGGTAGTTAGCGACCAAGCAGCCGTTCAGGCAAAGCCTAGCCCGAGGCCATGACCACGGCGTTGCCGGCGTCTGACAAGGCGCCGGTGCGGGGATCGCTGACAGGCAGGGCGGGCGCGCCCCGGGCTCAGCCGCGGTAGCGGCAGCCGGCGGTGCAGGTCTCGTGGACCACGATTTCGCTCAACAGCGGCAACACCGGCTTGAGCTGGTCCCAGATCCACACCGCGAGACGTTCGCTGGTCGGGTTTTCCAGGCCGGGGATGTCGTTGAGGTAGTGGTGGTCGAGCCGGTCGTAGGTCGGCTGGAACGCCTTCTTGACGTCGGCGTAGTCCATCACCCAGCCGCTGTGCTCGCCCAGTTCGCCGCTCAGGTGCACCTCGATCCGGAACGAATGCCCGTGCAAACGCGCGCATTTGTGGCCTTCCGGTACGTTCGGCAGGCGGTGGGCGGCTTCGAGGGTGAAGACCTTGAAGATGTTCACAGCGGTCATAGTGCGGTACCGGGTCGGGCGGTGGCGCGTCGCGCGAAGGGCACGGCGTGGCGCGTGACCTGGAGCGACGCGATCTGGAATCCTGGGCCGGCGCGCATCCTGGCGACGGATACGAAAAAGCCCGCTGCGCTGGCGGGCCCGGGTCTTGCTGTGCGGCGATTCTATGGTGGCTATGGGTGGACTCGAACCACCGACCCCAGCATTATGAGTGCTGTGCTCTAACCGGCTGAGCTACATAGCCACGGGGAACCGCGAATTCTTCATGCCGGACGGGCTCTTGTCAATCGTCCGAGCGCATCGCGAGCGACTTGTTTGCCCGACTTGTCGTCCCGGCCACCCCGTGGCAGAGTCGGACACAGTGAATTTGGAGTCCGCATCGTGATCGATCCGGACGGCTACAGGCCCAATGTCGGCATCGTGTTGATGCACCCGGACGGCCGCTTGTTCTGGGCTCGTCGCGTGCATCGCGATGGCTGGCAATTCCCGCAGGGCGGGATGAACACCGACGAGACGCCGCTCGAGGCGATGTATCGCGAGTTGCGCGAGGAAACCGGTCTGCTCCCGCAGCATGTCGAAGTGCTCGGCGCCACCCCGGGCTGGCTGCGCTATCGCCTGCCGCGCCGGGCGATCCGCCGCAACGACCGCCTGGTCTGCATCGGCCAGAAACAGGTCTGGTTCCTGCTGCGCCTGACCGGCGAGGAGTCGGACCTGCGCCTGGACCTGACCGACAAGCCCGAGTTCGATCACTGGCGCTGGGTCGATTTCTGGTACCCGGTCGAGCACGTGGTGGTGTTCAAGCGCGGCGTTTATGCCAGTGCGCTGCGCCATCTGGCCCCGTTTGCGCGCCTGGTCGCCGGCCAGCAGGCGGTGCCCGCGCCCGGGCCGGACGCCCGGGCGCACGAGGCCTATCTGTCGGGCTGCCAACATCCGCGCTCGCGGACCTGCGGCGGGCCCGGCAACCCGGCCCGGGGCAGCGGCTCGGAATCGGGCAGCTGAGCCCGGCGGACCGGGCGTAGCGGACGAGCCGGCCGCCTCCCGCCCGTGGCCTGTGGACTCACTTGGCGAACGGGCCGCCCAAAGCCGGCCCCAAGCCGGCCCCAAGCTCGCCCGGCCGGTTCCGGATGGTGCCTCGGCGGCTGGTTGGTTGCGGTTAATTGACAATCATTCGCATCCATGGCGGAATGGCCCTGCAGCCATTTGGCTGCATGACCGACAGCCCACGCCCGTGTACGTCTGCATCTGCAACGGAGTCACCGACCGCGACATTCGCCAGGCCGCCGAAGCCGGTTGCCGCAGCGTGCCCGAGCTGACCATGCGCACCGGCGCCGGCGCCAATTGCGGCAGTTGCCTGGAGCTGGCCACCTCGCTGCTCGAACAGGCCCGCAACGTGCGCGACCTGCCGCTGGACGTGTTGCAACAAGCCGCCTGAGCGCACGTCGCCTCCGGCCTTCCGGACCCGATCCGGACCAGTCTCCGGTTCGTCTTCCACGCCTCCCGATCCGCTGTCGCCGCGCCGCCCTGGCGCCGGCCTGCACCTGTCCGTTCTTGTCGCGTCCCGTGTGGTGGACTGTCGACGCGAGCGCCCGCCGGCGCCGCTCAATGACAGTGATTCTCGACTCCCGTTGCGCACGATTCGCGTTCCGTCATGGCGTTCGCGAAAGGGCTACAGTGCCGCCCATTGCAACGTCGGAGCACGGCCATGAAAGGCGATCCCAAGGTCATCGAATATCTCAACAAGGCGCTCTATAACGAGCTGACCGCGATCAACCAGTACTTCCTGCACGCCAAGATGCTGAAGAACTGGGGCCTGAAAGAACTGGCCGAACACGAGTACCACGAGTCGATCGACGAGATGAAGCATGCCGACAAGTTGTCGGACCGCATTCTGTTCCTCGACGGCCTGCCGAACTTCCAGGCGCTGGGCAAGCTGCGCATCGGCGAAAACCCGCGCGAACTGCTGGCCTGCGATCTCGCTCTCGAACTCGAAGCGATCCCGCTGCTGCGCGAAGCGATCAAGTACTGCGAGACGGTCAGCGACTACGTCAGCCGCAAGCTGTTCGCCGACATCCTCGATTCGGAGGAAGAACACGTCGACTGGATCGAGACCCAGCTCGCCCTGATCGAGCGCCTCGGCGAGCAGAACTATCTGCTGACCAAGATCGAGGACGCTTAGTAACGAGTTGAGAGGAACGAGTAAGAGCGTTCCTCGCTCCGGCAGGTCATCGCGTTATCAGTTACTCGTTCCGGCGTCTAGCGACGAGTGAAGAGGTACGAGGAACTAGTAAAGGCGTTCGCTGCCGCTTCACCGTCCAAGCAGGTATCCAGCCAGCCGCGCAACGCGCGCCGCCAGCCAGAAAAACCAAGCCGCCGGCTCGCGCCGGCGGCTTTTCTATGGGCGATCATGGAGGAGCCGCGTTAGCGCACTTGCCCTCGCTCCTCACTCCTCACTCCTCACTTCTTTCAACTCGTTCCTAGCTCTCTAGGCTTGCGCCGGAAGAGCTTCCGCCAGATCCACCACAGCGCCGTCCCGACCAGCAGGCTGATCAGCACCACGATGGCCAGGGTGACCCAGGGGTAGGCGAACACCAGGGCGAGGCCGCCGAGCACGGCGGCGTCTTCGGTGACCGAGGCGGTCCAGTTGCTGACCGGCTCGGGCGAGGTGTTGAGCAGGGCGCGCGAGCCCGACTTGAGCAGGTGGCTGGTCAGGGCGACGCCGGCGCCGGCGGCGAGCGCGCCCGCGCCGAGTTCGCCGTCGGGCGACATCGTCGCCGCGGCCAGGAAGGCGCCGACCGGCACCCGCAACAGGGTATGCAGCAGGTCCCAGCCCGAATCGACGCCGGGGATCTTGTCGGCGAAGAACTCGCCGGCGGCGAGCAGGCCGCAGACTCCGAGCACCCACGGCGACTGGGTCGCCTGCAGGGCTTGCGGCAGGTCCAGCCAGCCGAGCCAGCCGGCCAGGCCGACGCCGAACACGGTCAGATAGACCCGGACCCCCGACAGCCAGGCGAGAACTACGCCAACTGCGAACAGGTGCGCATCGGACATCGTGGCATTCCCGTTAAGATTTAAGGTTGAGTATAGGTAAAGCCGGCGGTGTGAGCCGTCGTCGTCGAGCATGGCTAAAGCACCGCCGCCCCGTTTCGTCATCGTCCAGCAGCAACCCGACACGCGTCCTTATATCTGGAGCGCCGTGGGCGTGGCGTGGGCGCTGTCGCTGGTGGCGGCCTGGTTCTGGTCGCAGTCGCTGGCCGCGCCGCGGCTGCCCAAGCTGGTCGCCGAACTGGACATCACCAAGCGCGAGCTGCGCGACCGCCAGAACCAGCTCGACCGGCTGGCCCAGCGCGAGGCCACCCTGCAACGCTCCGACCAGATCAGCCGCGCCGCCAACAAGCAGGTGCAGGGCTCGCTGGCGCAGCGCGACGCCGAGATCTCCAATCTGCGCGCCGACATCGCCTTCTACGAGCGCCTGGTCGGTGCGACCGCGCCGGCCAAGGGGCTCAACGTGCATTCGGTCGAGTTCCAGCCCGAGACCGGCGGCACCTGGCGTTACCAGATCGTGCTGACCCAGAACCTCAACCGGGGTGCGGTCAGCAACGGCGGCCTGCAGTTCCAGGTCGAGGGGGTGCGAGGGGGCAAGCTCGCATCGGTCGGTTGGGACGAGCTGCACCAGAAGCCCAAGGCACCGATCCAGGACTATTCATTCCGTTACTTCCAGCAGCTCGGTGGCAGCGTCATGTTGCCGGCCGGATTCACTCCGCAACGCGTGCGCGTCTCGCTGCGCGGGGAGAATGCGTCGATCGAGCAGCATTTCGCCTGGAAGAGCGGCGTTACCGTAACCGGGGAAACTTAAGCGATGTTCAAGACCAACAAACCGACCCAGATCCGCGAAGGCCAGGTCGACACCATGATCGGGCCGCAGGTGGTGATCCGAGGGGACCTGCATTTCAGCGGCGGGCTGTACATCGAGGGCCGGGTGATCGGCAAGCTGGTGGCCCAGGAAGGCCAGCCGGCCAGCCTGACCCTGGCCGAGAACGGCAGCATCGAGGGGGAGGTGCGGGCGCCGATCGTGGTGCTCAACGGCGAGCTCAACGGCGATGTCTACGCCAGCGAGCGGGTGGAACTCGCCGCCAAGGCGCGGGTCCAAGGCAACGTCCACTACAAGGTGGTCGAGATGACGGCCGGTTCGATGCTCACCGGCCGTTTGATTCATGTCGACGCGCACACCGCCGCGTTGCCGGCGCCTGAAGCCTTGATTACCGCGGATGCCCTGATGGATTGAGGGGCGCCGCCCCAACCCCCAAGACGGGACGGATGAGCGACGAACCCTCCAAGCCCATACCGTCTTCCGCCGACCCGGTGCCTGCCACGGCGCCTGCTCCGGGCGCCCCGGCGGGTCCCGACCCCGCTGCGGGTCCGGCCGAATCCACCGCGCCGGCCGCCGCACCGTCTCCAGGGCACCGCGGCCGGCTGCTGGCCGGGCTGGCCCT
>NZ_JBPKJP010000108.1:0-13040 GCF_051217035.1 Lysobacter sp. 1R34A | reverse complement strand
AGCAGCATCGCCACGACCAGGCCGGCCGGCAACAGGACCAGGCCCCAGCCGGTCGGGTCGTCGCGCGGCGCCGGCGCGCTCAGGACGGCCGCGCGCGCGAGCAGGGCATCGACGCTGAAGCGCCCGGCGCCGCCGAGAATCAGCGGCCACAGCATGACCAGGAACAGCAGCGGCAGTTTGTAATTGCCGGCGCCGTCGTCGGTGATGGCATAGCCCTGGGCCAGCTGGGACAGGCCCATCCAGTCCTGCGGCCAATGCACCGCGGCGATCGCGACCACGGTCAGGACGAACAGCGAGGCGGCGGCCAGACGCGTGCCCAGGCCGATCAACAGCGCCAGCCCGCCGAGCAGTTCGAACCCGGTCGCCATGGCCCAGCTCAGCTCGGCCGGGACGTGGTCGAACGGAAACGGAAAGTTCGACATGACGCCACCGAACCAGTTTTCGCCGTGCAGTTTTTCGCGCCCGGATTCGTAGAACTCCCAGGCCAGCACCAGACGCAGGCCGAGCGGCGAGAGCCACGCGCCCACGCCGGCGAGACGGTCGCGCAGGGCGAGGCAGGGGGCGAAGAGGGGTCGGGCCATCGGCTGCTCCGGTACGGCTTGCGCCGGGGCGCCGGCGCTTTCGAGTACAAGAGGCAGGGATCAGGCGGAAAGGTTCGCCGCGGCGGAGAAAAAGATCACCCCGCTGGCGCGCATCTGCCGCAGCAGGCCGTGGCCGAGCTCGAGGAACGCGGCGAGGTCGTCGCTGCCGGCTTCCTGGGCCAGCGCGCGCAACTGCTCGGCTGCGCTCAGTTCGGAGGTCTCGCCGATCCGTTCGATCAGCCGGAAGGCGAGCGGGCTCAACTCGGAAAAGCGCACCTCGCCGTCGGCCTCGCGGCGCAGCAGCAACAGGGTCGGGCCCGGCGGCGGCTGCCCGGGCTGATGGTCGGGACCGATGCGGTGGACCGGCCAGGCATAGGCCAGCGGCCAGGCCAGCGGCGACAACTGGGGGGCGTGTTCGAGCAGCTCGGCGTCGCCGATGCCGGCATCGTCCTGCGGCGCCTGGGCCTCGCTCAGTTGCAGCGCGAGTTCGACCCATTCGTAGTGCGCGAGCTCGGCCAGGAACGGCGGGTCGCCGTCGCGCTCGGGCAGGTAGCGCAGGAATTCGCGGGCGATTTCGGCGAACAGCGGCGTGTGGCAGCGATGGTCGCGGTAGAAATCGCGCACCAGCGCGGTCCAGCGCGCTTCGCCGAGCAGCTTGCGGATGACCGGGAAGTTGCCGGCCAGCAGGCCTTCGATGTTGTTGAACAGCAGGTCGCGATAGATCTCCAGGCGCCGGTCCTCGATGCCCGCGGGCGCCGGGCTGGCCTGCGGGTCGCGCAGGTGGCGGGTCAGTTCGAACTGCTGCGCGCGCAGGCGCGAGGGAGCGTCGCTCATGCCGCGGCTGTCGCTCATCGTCTCGCTCGGGCGCGCACCCGGCGCGCATCGCCGTCCGCGGACTGCGGCGCGGCCTCGCGCAGCACCTGGCGGACGGTATCGAGTTCGCCGACGAGTTCTTCGTAGGGGGGGAAATTGAAGTCGCGCTCGAGCAGGGTCGGGCGCGCACCGAACAGGCGGTAGGCGTCGCCGAGCAGCGACCAGACCTCGTGCTTGACCGGGGCGCCGTGGGTGT
The DNA here is from genome assembly GCF_051217035.1 of Lysobacter sp. 1R34A. Classification (NCBI taxonomy): domain Bacteria; kingdom Pseudomonadati; phylum Pseudomonadota; class Gammaproteobacteria; order Lysobacterales; family Lysobacteraceae; genus Lysobacter; species Lysobacter sp. 1R34A. The sequence goes on along the minus strand of NZ_JBPKJP010000108.1, from coordinate 11,390 downwards.
CGACCTTGAGGTCTTCGGCCTCGTCGTAATGGCCGGCCACGTGCAGGTAGGCGATGCGTTCGCCCGGCATCGCGGCGAGGAATTCGCGCGCGTCGTAGCGGTGGTTGATCGAATTGACGTAAACGTTGTTGACGTCGAGCAGCAGCTCGCAATCGGCTTCGGCGAGCACCGCGCGGGTGAACTCGACTTCGCTCATTTCCTGGTGCGGCGCGGCGTAGTAGGAGGCGTTTTCGACCGCGATGCGGCGGCCGACGATGTCCTGGGTGCGGCGGATGCGCGCGGCGACGTGGTGCACCGCTTCCTCGGTGAACGGAATCGGCAGCAGGTCGTAGAGATGGCCGTCGTCGCTGCAGTAGCTCAGGTGCTCGCTGTAGCAGGCGACGCGGTGTTCGTCCAGAAAACGGCGGACCCGCACCAGGAAGGTCTCGTCGAGCGGGTCGGTGCCGCCGAGCGACAAGGACAGGCCGTGGCAGACCAGCGCGTGGCGCGAGGCCAGATCGCGCAAGGCCTCGCCGTAGCGGCCGCCGATGCCGATCCAGTTTTCCGGCGCGCATTCGAGGAAATCGAAATCCCCGGCCGCGGCGGACTGCAGCGGGCCCAGCAGGGCCCGCCGCAGGCCGAGGCCGACGGCATCCGGTTCGAGGGGACGCGAGCCGTCCATCATGGTCAGCCGGCAGCGGTCAGACCGAACCGCCGCACTTGCCTTCGCCGCACTTGCCTTCGACCGCCTTCTTGGCCGGAGCGGCTTTGGCGTCGGCCGGCTTGGCGGTGGCTTTGTCGCCGCCGCACTTGCCCTCGCCGCACTTGCCTTCGCCGGTCTTCTTCTTGTCGGCGCCGCACTTGCCTTCGCCGCACTTGCCCTCACCGCACTTGCCTTCACCGGTCTTCTTCTTGTCGGCGCCGCACTTGCCTTCGCCGCATTTGCCTTCGACGTGCTTCTTGTCGGCGCCGCAGGTGCCTTCGGCATGCTTGGCGTCGGCGGCGGCCTTGGCGTCGGCGGCCTTCTCGGCGGCCGGCGGAGCCTGCTGGGCGCCGAGCAGGTAGCCCTGCGACAGATCGCTCATGGCGAACGCGGAAGCCGACAGGCTCAGGCCGCCGAGCAGGGTGGCGCCGAGCGCGAGGGCGATGGGCTTCTTGATTTGCTTGGACATGGATGACTCCTACGTGGCGATGACGGCGGGAAGCCCGCCGGCGGGATGAACGGCCCAGTGTGCCGGGTTCCGTCTGGATGCGATGTGCAGCGGTATCGAAATGGGCGGGTGCCGAACCGTAGCGGGGGATCGGTCGGCGATACGGCGGGCGGCGGAGCAAGGATGCATCACGGGTCGAGATATTCGCGGGCCAGTACGCGGGCCCGGTGCAGGCGCGACTTCACCGCTTCGCGGCTGAGCCCGAGTTGATCGCCGATCTCGGCGATGGTCAGGCCCTCCAGGTCGCGCAACAGGACGACTTCGCGGTAATGCGCCGGCAGGGATTCGAGCGCGGCGGCGACATCGTGGCGCCATTCGCAGGGCTCGGGAGTGACGACCGGCAGGATTTCGTCGGTGACGAGCTCGCCGCTGAGCATACGCCGGCCGCGCTTGAGCCGGTTGCATTCGCGCTTGACGATACGGAAGGTCCAGGAAACGAAACACTCGAGCACGCGCAAGTCGCGCAGCTTGCGCGAGACGGTGATCAGGCTTTCCTGAACCGCGTCCTCGATGTCGTTGATGACGCAGTGGTACTCGGCGTAACGGCGCAGGTCCTGGCGCGAGCGCGTCAGCACGCGCTCCAGCGCGGCGCGGTCGCCCGAGCGGGCGGCCGCCAAATCCCCGTTCGCCATCAGCAAGGTCATGCCCGGGTCTCCTCCGAGGTACGCAAAAATACACCGCGGCAGGGCGCTGCGGGCATGTACCAAGAGTTTGGAAACGGGCCGATCGGTTCGCGATTGCGACGGTGCGGGCGGATTCGTTTAGAACGGATTCAGCCTGGAGCGACTGTAACCGTTTGCAGGGCGGCTTGGCCCTAGCGCCGCGCCGAGGCCGGCGCGCGACTGCGGGTCCGGCAGGGCGAGCCGACCGCCGCTTTGTTGCAACGCAGCGCGACGGGTCTGCGCGAAATCCCGCTCCGGAGCCTGCCGGAGCGGACGAGGCGAAGTCAGACCGCGCCGGTGGTGTTGGTATCGTCGCGCTTCTCGCGCGGCGGCAACTGCTCTTCGCCCTTGACCAGGAACCAGACGTTCTCGGCGATGTTGGTGGCGTGGTCGCCGATGCGCTCGATGTTCTTGGCCATGAACAGCAGATGGGTGCAGGCGGTGATGCTGCGCGCGTCCTCCATCATGTAGGTCAGCAGTTCGCGGAACAGGCCGGTGTAGGCGGTATCGACCTCGGCGTCGCGCGCGCGCACGTTCTGGGCCAGTTCGATGTCGTTGTCGCGGTAAGCCGACAGCACGTCGCGCAGCTGCTTGACCGCGAGGGTGCCGAGGGCGTGCAGGCCGGCCACGTGCGGCAGCGGCGGCGACAGGTTCAGCGCGGTCGAGCGCTTGGCGACGTTGGCGGCGTAGTCGCCGACGCGCTCGATGTCCGAGGCGATGCGGATCGCCGCCAGAATCTCACGCAGATCGCGCGCCATCGGCCCGCGCAGCGCGAGCTTCATGACGTCGTGGCTGATCTCCTGTTCGAGCGCGTCGATCGCCTCGTCGTTGGCGATGATGCGCTCGGCGGCCTTGTCGTCGCGGCGCTGGACCACGTCGAGCGCGGCTTCGAGCTGGGACGCGGCCATCTCGCCCATGCGCAGGGTTTCGTCGAGCAAGCGGCGCTGCTCTTCGTCGTAGCTCTTGACGATGTGGTCGTGCATTTGGGTGCTCATGTTCGGGACTCGGAAGTTTTCGGGACTCGGGACTCGGAACTCGGGACTCGGCCGGCGGGCAGGACAAGGCAGCTGTTGCTCTGCCGAGTCCCCAGTCCCGAGGCCCGCTCGCGTGTCAGCCGAACCTGCCGGTAATGTAGTCTTCGGTCTGCTGCTTGCTCGGCTTGGAGAAGATGGTTTCGGTCGGGGCGTGCTCGATCAGGTCGCCCAGGTACATGAAGGCGGTGAAGTCGGACACGCGCGCGGCCTGCTGCATGTTGTGGGTCACGATCGCGATCGTGTAGTCCTTCTTGAGCTCTTCGACCAGTTGTTCGATGCGGCTGGTCGAGATCGGGTCCAGCGCCGAGGTCGGCTCGTCGAGCAGCAGCACGTCCGGACGCAGCGCGACCGCGCGGGCGATGCACAGACGCTGCTGCTGGCCGCCGGACAGGCCCAGGGCGCTCTGGCCCAGCTTGTCCTTGACCTCGTCCCACAGCGCGCCCTGGCGCAGGGCCTGCTCCACGCGCAGCTCCATGTCGGCCTTGGACAGCTTCTCGTGATGGCGGATGCCGTAGGCGACGTTCTCGAAGATCGTCATCGGGAACGGCACCGGCTTCTGGAACACCATGCCGACCTTGCTGCGCAGGCGGTTCATCGGGTACTTCGGGTCGAGGATGTTCTCGCCGTCGAGCAGCACTTCGCCGCGCGCTTCCAGTTTCGGGTACAGCGCGTAGATGCGGTTGAAGATGCGCAGCAGGGTCGACTTGCCGCAACCGGAGGGGCCGATCAGTGCGGTGACCTGCTTCTCGGGGATCTCCAGGTTGATCGACTTCAGCGCATGGAACTTGTCGTAGTAGAAGTCCAGGCCGCGCGCGGCGAGCTTGACCGGCGAAGCGCCGATCACGGCCGCGGCGCGGTCGGGAGTGGCGACGGAAAGGCGGGCATCGTTCATGGCCGGGGTCCGGGCAACGGGTTGGTTCGAAAGATCAGTCATTGGAGATCCGATTGCGCAACACGAGGGCGCGGGCGAGCAGGCTGACGACCAGGACGAAGAAGGTGAGCACCAGGGCGCCGGCCCAGGCCAGGGTCTGCCAGGTTTCGTAAGGACTGCCGGCGAACTGGTTCATCACCACCGGCACGCTCGCCATCGGCTGCAGCACGTTGTGGCTCCAGTACTGGTTGCCGAAGGCGGTGAACAGCAGCGGCGCGGTTTCGCCGGAGATGCGCGCCAGGGCGAGCAGGACGCCGGTGACGATGCCGGCCGAGGCGCTGCGGTACAGCACCTGCACGATCACCTTCCACTGCGGCACGCCGAGCGAGAGCGCCGCCTCGCGCATCTGCGAAGGCACCAGGCGCAGCATTTCGTCGGTGGTGCGCACCACCACCGGCAGCACGATGAAGGCCAGCGAGATCGCACCGGCCAGGGCCGAGAAGTTGCCGCCGGTCTGCATGACCACCAGGGTGTAGACGAACAGGCCCAGCACGATCGACGGCGCGGACAACAGGATGTCGTTGACGAAGCGCACCACGGTGCCGATCTTGCGGCCGGCGCCGTACTCGGCCAGCCAGGTGCCGGCTGCGACGCCGAGCGGCGTGCCGATGACGATCGCGATCAGGCACATCACCGCGCTGCCGAAGAAGGCGTTGAGCAGGCCGCCTTCCTGCATCGGCGGCGGCGTGTTCTGGGTGAACAGCGCGACGTTGATGCCGCCCAGACCCTTGGCGAGCAGGGTGTAGAGAATCCAGCCGAGGAAGAACAGGCCGAACGCGGCGGCCGCGCAGGCCAGGACCACGGCGATCGCGTTGAACACGCGTCGACGGCCGTACAGCGAATCGGCGACGCGGTGGCGGCGCTGCAGCTCGGCGTCGACGGGAGCGGAAGTCGCGTTCATCAGTTGCCCTCCTTGCGCGACAGTTGCATCAGCATGAACCGCGCGGCGGCCAGGACGATGAAGGTCACGATGAACAACACGAAGCCGAGCAGCAACAGCGCCGAACGGTAGGTCTCGGTGGCTTCGCCGAAGTCGTTGGCGATCAGCGCGGCGATGGTCGTGCCCGGTTCGAGCAGCGAGGCCGAGAAGTTGACCGAGTTGCCGATCACGAAGGCGACCGCCATGGTTTCGCCCAGGGCGCGGCCTAGGCCGAGGAAGATGCCGCCGATCACCGCCGAGCGGGTGTAGGGCAGGACGATGTCCCAGCTGACTTCCCACTTGGTCGAGCCCAGCGCGTAGGCCGATTCCTTGAGCCGGGTCGGCACGGTCAGAAACACTTCGCGCATCACCGAGGAAATGAACGGGATCACCATGATCGCCAGGACGATGCCGGCGGTGAGCATGCCGATGCCGAGCGGTGGACCCTGGAACAGTTTGCCGATCACCGGCCAGGTGCCGACGTTGTCGTTGAGCCAGGGCGTGACGTGTTCGGTCATCACCGGCACCAGCACGAACAGGCCCCACATGCCGTAGATGATCGAGGGAATGCCGGCGAGCAGTTCGATGGCGGTGCCGATCGGGCCGCGCGCCCAGCGCGGCGCGACTTCGGTCAGGAAGAAGGCGATGCCGAAGCTCACCGGAACCGCGATCACCATCGCGATCAGCGCGGTGACGACGGTGCCGTAGATCGGAACGAGCGCGCCGTACTGGTCCTCGACCGGGTTCCATTCGGTGGTGATGAAGAAATCGAGACCTTCCTTGGCCAGTACGTCGCGTCCGCCCCAGAGCATCGACAGGGCGGCGCTGGCGAGAGCGAACAGGACGAAGACGACGGTGGCGGTGAGCGCATAACGAAACAGGCGGTCGTTGCGCGCATCTTTGCCATCGCGGCTGGAAATACCGGATCGAGCGGGTAGGGCGGTCGCGTTCATTGCGAAGGGAGGTCCGTCGTGGCAGTGCGATGCATCGGGAGCGTGCGGGGCTGTGGCGGATGCGCGGTGCGGCGGGTGCGGCGATTACGGGAGTCGCGATGCGATCCGGGTGTACGTGGCGAAGCGGTTGCGATGCCATCGCAGCTCCGGCGGCCGCGACCTTTCCTGCTCAACGTCTCCGCGTAGGCGGGGACTTGGAGACCTCGGGCGTTCTCGCGCGAAAGTCCGGTGGATCTGCGCCTACGCGCAATGACCCATCGGCAAGGCCGCGTCCGCTGCGCGGACGCGGCCCGATGCGTCACTTGAACTCGGCGGCCCAGTAGGCTTCGATCTGCTTGACCAGTTCCGGCGGCAGCGGCACGTAGTCCAGGCTCTGCGCCTGCGACTGGCCGTTCTCGAAGGCCCACTTGAAGAACGCGCGAGTGTCGGCGCTGCGCTTGGCGTCCTTGGGCTGCTTGTACATCAGGATGAAGTTGGTCGCGGTGATCGGCCAGGACTGCGCGCCGCTGGCGTTGGTGATGACCAGGTTGAAATCCTTGGCGCTGGCCCAGTCGGCAGTCGATGCGGCGGCCTGGAAGGCCTCGGCGCTCGGCTGGACGAAGTTGCCGGCGGCGTTCTGCAACTGCGTGTGCGCCATCTTGTTCTGCAGCGCATAGGCCAGCTCGACGTAGCCGATCGAGCCCTTGATCTGCTTCACATAGGAGGCCACGCCCTCGTTGCCCTTGCCGCCGACGCCGCCCGGCCACTGCACCGAGGTGCCTTCGCCGACCTTGGTCTTCCAGGCCGGGCTGACCTTGGACAGGTAATTGGAGAAATTGAAGGTGGTGCCCGAACCGTCGGAGCGGTGGACGATGTTGATCTTCAGGTCCGGCAGGGCCACGCCCGGGTTGACCGCGGCGATCGCCGCGTCGTTCCACTTGCCGACGTTGCCGAGGAAGATGTCGGCCAGCAGCGGGCCGGTCAGGCGCAGCTTGCCGGCTTCGATGCCGTCGACGTTGACCACCGGGACCACGCCGCCGATCGCCGAGGGGAACTGGCCGAGGCCGGCGGCGGCGAGCTCTTCGCTCGGCAGCGGCTTGTCGGAGGAACCGAAGTCGACGGTGCCGGCCTTGATCTGGGCGATGCCGCCGCCGGAGCCGATCGACTGGTAGTTGACCTTGGCGCCGGTGGCCTTGTTGTAGTCGTCGGACCACTTCGACAGCAGCGGATAGATGAAGGTCGCGCCGGCGCCGGTGATCTGCGCGGCGACCCGGTCGCCCGCGGGCGCGGCGGCCGCGGTCTTGCCGTCGGCGGCCGGGGCCGGCGTCTGGCTGCCCGAGCACGCGGCGGCGGCCAGGACGATGGCGAGTGAGAGGACGGCGATGCGGGCCGGCGACGATTTCATGCGCTACTCCATGAAAGAAGGCCGGCGAGGGCGCCGGCTCGGATGGCGCCATTTGATGATCTTTTTGTTACACGGCTATGACACGGATTCGTAATGAATCTGTAGCGAAACGGCGGCCGGGGTGTCCAAGGTCCCGGTTTGCGAGGCCGGAGCTGCTGTTTGGCGGTAACAAAGGGCCTGGGGGCACGGTTTCCGGCGCGACTGCGGCACAGCGATTTAGGGCGCCGGGCCGGGTGGAGTGGGCGGTGCGCCGTCGTTTCCGCGCAGGCGGATTCGACTTGCTCGCTGACCCGGATGTCCGGGCCCATTCAGGAAGGCGCTGAAAGTCTCGGCAGCCCGGCCAGGGCGCGTGGCGCCTTGGCGTTCAGAGATGCGCGCGCCGCTGGCTCGCAACCCGCATCCATGAATCCCCGCCGGCGGGGGATGACGGCTTGGAGGGCAAAGACCCCGGATCCATGAAATCTAATTCCCAACCCCGACCCCGATCCCGACCCCGAACCCGACCCCGAACCCGACCCCGAACCCGAACCCGAACCCGACCCCGAACCCGAACCCGAACCCCGAACCCCGAACCCCGAACCCCGAGTCCCGAGTCCCGAGTCCCGAGTCCCGAGCCCGAGTCCCGAGTCCCGAGTCCCGAACCCCAAGAAAAACAAAACGGGCCCGAAGGCCCGTTTCGTCCGATCCCCAATCTGAAGGATCCCCCCGGATCCGACGATCGGTCGGATCAGTAGTTCATGTTGGTCGTCCAGTAGGTCTCGATCTGCTTGACCAGCGCGTCCGGCAGCGGCACGTAGTCGAGCGTCTTGGCCTGCTGGTCGCCGTTGGCGTAGACCCAGCGGAAGAATTCCTTGGCGTTCTTGGCGCCGGCGGCGTTCTTGGGCTGCTTGTACATCAGGATGAAGTTGGTCGCGGTGATCGGCCAGGAGTTCTCGCCCGGCGCGTTGGTCATGACCAGGTAGAAATCCTTGGCGTCGGCCCACTTGGCGCTCGCGGCGGCGGCCGAGAAGGTCTCGTCGGTCGGCAGCACGAAGTTGCCTTCGGCGTTCTTCAGGCGCGAATACGCCATCTTGTTCTGCAGCGCGTAGGACAGCTCGACGTAGCCGATGCCGCCCTGGATCTGCTTGACGTAAGCGGCCACGCCTTCGTTGCCCTTGCCGCCGATGCCGGTCGGCCACTTGACCGCGGTGCCTTCGCCGACCGAGCTCTTCCACTCGCCGCTGACCTTGGACAGGTAGTTGACGAAGTTGAAGGTGGTGCCCGAACCGTCGGAACGGTGGACCACGGTGATCTTCTTGGCCGGCAGCTTGAGGCCGCCGTTGAGGGCGACGATCGCCGGGTCGTTCCACATGGTGATCTTGCCGAGGAAGATGCCGGCGAGGGTTTCGCCGTCGAGCTTCATCGCGCCCGAGGCCACGCCCGGCACGTTGATCACCGGCACCACGCCGCCGATCACCGACGGGAACTGGGCCAGGCCGAACTTGGCGAGCTCTTCGGGCTTGAGCGGGGCGTCGGAGGAACCGAAGTCGACCGTCGCGGCCTTGATCTGGGCGATGCCGCCGCCGGAGCCGATCGACTGGTAGTTCACTTTCTTGTTGGTCGACTTGGCGTAGTCGGCCGACCACTTCGACATCACGGGGTACACGAACGACGCGCCCGCGCCGGTGACGTCGGCGGCCTGGACGTTGACGGCGAACGCGGTCGCGAGGGCGAGTGCGGTCAGGCGGAAGGACAGAGACTTGAACACGGTGAGCTCCTGAAGAGAGACGGCTGGCACGAATCCGTTGCGGCGAATTTCATAACGGTTCGATGACAGTCACGAGGCGAAAACATGACAGGGACGTGACATCCCTTTCTTTCCGACGCACGGCGCGCGCAAAAGAAGGGCGCGGCCTAGGCCGCGCCCGTAACGATCGTTGCCGATCGAGGGGGAGAGATGTCCGATCGAGCGGTAAGCCGCGGCTTACCAGTAGAACTGCACGCGCGCCGAGATCACGTTCGGGCTGTCGTCGACGACGCGGTTGAAGGTGCGGTTGTTGTAGGCGGCGGTCTGCGAGTAGGTCGCGCTGGTGCGGCCGATGTAGCGCGAGCTGTCGACGATCGAGTAGTCGAGCATGAACTTGAAGTTCGAGCGCCAGTACCAGTTCACGCCGACCGTCCAGGCGTCCATTTCGCCGCCGAGCACGCCGTCGACGATCGGAGCGGCGGTCGGGGTCGCGCCCGGGCGCAGCGAGCCGTCGTTGAGGTCGATCTTGTCGTAGCGCACGCCGACCTGCCACATGCCGCTGGCGGGTTCGTCGGGCAGCGGGGTGGTCGGCACGCCGCCCTTGTAGCCCCAAGTCTCGCCGGTGATGTTCCACACGCCGCTGACGTAGAAGCTGTCGCCGGTGAACTTCTTACCCGGCTGGGCGATCGAGCGGGTGGCGTAGCGGTCGAATTCCGAACGCATGTATTCGGCCTGGACCTTGACCGGGCCGTGCACCCACATCGCTTCGGCGCCGATGGTGTTCTGGCGGTCGACGTTGAGCATGTTGCCGGTATCGACCAAGCGGCCGGCGGCGAGGTCGGCCTGCGGACGGGTGCGGATGCGCGCGGTGTCGGCGTCGGCGTCGAGATCGACGTAGGACAGGCCGAAGTGCAGGATGTTGCCCTTCTCGTTGATCGGCGCGAAGGTGCCGCGCAGGCCGAAGCCCGAGCCGTGGGCCAGGTTGCGGGTCAGTTCGCGGCCGAAGTAGCTCGCGGTCAGGCTCCAGTCGTTGGTGCCGTAGCTGTAGGCGGCGCCGAGACGACGCGCCACGCCGAAGGTGTTGGTCACCATCGCCTTCGAGATGAAGTCGTTGTTCTTGGTCGAGGACAACTCTTCCAGGCTGTTCGGCTGCTTGTACTGGCCGACCTGGATGTAGTGGTTGGCGTCGCCGCCGAGCTTGTACTTCAGGTTGACGTCGAGGAACTTGTCGGCCTTGGCGTCGTAGCCGGCGACCCACTCGATGTTGCCCGGGCCCTTGCCCTTCAGCACGAGCTCGGCGCGGCGCAGCTCGTTGTCGTTGTCCTTGCCGTCCGGCAGGTCGGCGTTGAGGTTGAGGACGTCGCTGTTGAAGTCGTTGTAATCCGCCTGCAGCAGACCTTCGAAGGTGACTTCCGAGTCGCCGATGACGTCGAGTGCGATTTCGGCGTGCGCGGCGGGCGCTGCGAGAGCGGCGAACAGCGCGACGGCAAGGGTGTTGCGGGAGAGTTTCATGGTCTAGCCCTGAGGCGTGGAGTGATGGCGCGCAGGCTAGAGTGTGAAAGTTGCGTAAATGTGACAGATCTGACTTATTTCGCAGGCATGACGCTGCGATGACGCTCGCGCAAGCGCGGCGCGCCGGTCGGGTTTGCTTTAGAAATCAAGCCGCTACGGGCTCCGGCTCGCCCGGCGTTTTGTCCGGGAAGCGGCACAGATCACGGATCGCGCAATGCGGGCAATCGGGTCTGCGTGCCTTGCAAACGTAACGTCCGTGCAGGATCAGCCAGTGATGCGCGTCCTGAAGGTAGTGCGGCGGCACCGCTTTTAGCAGGCCGTCCTCGACCGCGCGCACGTCCTTGCCCGGCGCCAGGCCGGTGCGGTTGGAGACGCGGAAGATGTGGGTGTCGACCGCCATGGTCGGCTCGCCGAAGGCGGTGTTGAGCACCACGTTGGCGGTCTTGCGGCCGACCCCGGGCAGGGCTTCGAGCGCGGCGCGGTCGTGCGGCACTTCGCCCCCGTGGCGTTCGATGAGTTGCTGCGACAGGGCAATGACGTTCGCCGCCTTGGTGTTGAACAGGCCGATCGTGGCGATGTAGGGCTTGAGCCCGTCGACGCCGAGCGCGGCGATCGCCTGCGGGGTATTGGCGACCGGGAACAACTTGCGCATGGCCTTGTTGACGCCGACATCGGTGGCCTGCGCCGACAGCACCACCGCGACCAGCAGCTCGAACGGCGTGGTGTATTCGAGTTCGGTGGTCGGCTTGGGGTTCAAGGCCTGCAGGCGCGAGAACATCTCCTCGACCTCGGCCGGGCCGAGACGGGCGACGCGTTTGCCTGCGGGCCTGGCGGTTTTTTTCGCGGCCGGCTTGGGCGCGGTTTTCGCGGCAGGTTTCGCGACGCGCTGGTTGGCGAGGTGCTTGGCCGCTTTTTTGTGCGCCGGCTTGAGCGTGCGGTCGGCAGCGTTCCTGGCGGGCCTGGCGGCGGGCGGGGAGGTCTTGGCCATGCGGGGGGATCGGTCTCAGGTCGGTCCGCGCTGCGCGGCCTTGGCCTTGGCGCGGGCCAGGGCGGCCGCGGCGGCCGAAGGCAGGGCCGGG
>NZ_JBPKJP010000107.1:0-13506 GCF_051217035.1 Lysobacter sp. 1R34A | reverse complement strand
GCCGCCGAATCCGGCGCCGCGGCGACGATCGGCACGCCGGCGTCGCCCTGCTCGCGGATGCCGATTTCCAGCGGCAGGCTGCCGAGCAGGGTCACGCCGTACTGGGCGGCCATGCGCGCACCGCCGCCTTCGCCGAACAGGTGCTCGGCGTGGCCGCAGTTCGAGCACACGTGCACGGCCATGTTCTCGATCAGTCCGAGCACCGGCACCTCGACCTTCTCGAACATGCGCAGGGCCTTCTTGGCGTCGAGCGTGGCCACGTCCTGCGGGGTGGTGACGATGACCGCGCCGGCGACCGGAATCTTCTGCGACAGGGTCAGCTGGATGTCGCCGGTGCCCGGCGGCAGGTCGACGATCAGATAGTCGAGCTCGCCCCAGCGGGTGTCGTTGAGCAGAGTGGTCAGCGCCGAGGTCGCCATCGGGCCGCGCCAGATCATCGGCGTGTCCTGCTCGACCAGCGGGCCGATCGACATCGCTTCCAGGCCGTGCGCGCGCATCGGCTCGATGCTCTTGCCGTCCGGGCTGTCGGGTCGGCCGCTGAGGCCCAGCATCATCGGTACGCTGGGGCCGTAGATGTCGGCATCGAGCACGCCGACGCGGGCGCCGTCGGCGGCCAGGGCCAGGGCCAGGTTCACCGCGGTGGTCGATTTGCCGACGCCGCCCTTGCCCGAGCCGATCGCGATCAGGTTGCGCACGCTCGGCAGCGGCGACAGCTTGGGCTGGACCGTGTGCGACACGATCCGGGTGTTGAGCTCCAGGCTCGCCAGACTCAAGCCCTGGCCGGCGAGCAGCTCGCCGATCGAAGCTTCGAGCCCGGCGCGCAGGCCGTCGAGCGGATAGCCGGCGGTGATCGAGACCGCGGCGCGGCCTTCGCCGACGCCGGCGCGGATGCGCGCCTCGGTGTCGCCCAGGCGCAGATCGGTCTCGGGGATGAATAACGCCGCGATCGCGGCCTGCAAGCTCTCGCTCATGACGGCCGTCCGGCCGTATGGGGGGTCTGGTTGTGCATGGGGACTCTGAATGGGGGGCGGGCCGCTGGGCGGCCGAGACACATGGTAAGGCCTGGCGGGTGGCGCGGCAGCACGCCCCCGGCCCTGCGGGCCGTTCGCCCGGCCAGAGCACCCGGCGCCCGGGCGCAAGTGCTGACCGGTACCCGGTGGCATCCCGATTAACCTCATGTTAATTTTCGCCACAAAGGGAACAACTTCACGCCAGGATCGGCAAATCCAATAAGCCGTCCGCGGAAGTCATTCGCTTTAGGGGGAAACCACCGATGTCCAACAAATCAAACGGCCTGCGTCAAAGCAGGCTGTCACGGGCGCTCGTCGCCGCAATCTTCGTCAGCGCCGGCAGCCCGGCCTATGCCCAGAACCCGGTCGACCCGGCCGCGCCGAGCGACCCGGCGGCGTCAGCCGAGGAGGTCTCCAAGAAGACCACCGACGTCGCCGGCGTCGTCGTCACCGGTTCGCGCATCAAGCGCACGCAACTGGAAGGCCCCTCGCCGGTGACGGTGATCAGTTCGACCCAGATCCAGCGCGAAGGCTTCGTCAGCGTGTTCGATGCCCTGTCCACGCTGACCCAGAACGGCGGCACGACCCAGAACGAACTCAACTCGGCCGGCGGCTTCACTCCGAACGGCAGTCCGGTCAATCTGCGCGGCCTCGGCCCGGGCCGCACGCTGCTGCTGATCAACGGCCGCCGCGCCGCGGACTATCCGTTTCCGTACAACGGCCAGAGCAACTTCCAGAACTTCGGCAGCATCCCCTCGGCGGCGGTGGACCGGATCGAGATCCTGTCCGGCGGCGCCTCGGCGATCTACGGCTCCGATGCCGTCGCCGGCGTCATCAACGTGGTGCTCAAGACCGATTTCAACGGCGACAAGGTCACCGTGCGCGGCGGCACCTCGACTACCGGCGGCGGCGATTTCGGCAACCTGCAGTGGGTCGGCGGCCGCTCCGGCGACAACTGGAGCGTGACCTACGCCCTGGAATATTTCGCCGACGAGCCGGTGTTCGGGTTCCAGCGCGATTTCATGGACTCGGCCGACGACAATCCTCGACCGGTTCCGGAGTTGGGCGTCAATCAGCCGACCGCCTCGTTGCGCCTGAACCGCCCCGGCGGCGCCGCCAACTCCTACATCGCTCCGCCCGCGGGCGTGTGCGATCGCTTCGACGGCGAGTTCGTGCCGTTCAATTACCGCACGGTCGCGGCCGGCACCCGCGCGGTGACCAACGTCGGACGAGCCTGCGGTTCCTGGAACGATGTCGGTTACCAGACCATCGCCAACGGCAACAGCGACTGGTCGGGCTATGCCTACGGGACCTACGATTTCGGCGACGGCCTGCAGGCCTGGTCGAGCCTGCAGGGCTATTACTCCAAGTCGAAGCTGTCCGGCGGCACCGAGGCCATTAGCGGTCCGCACATCGACCGCACCGGGCGCGTCACCACCTGGTTCGACACCGGCTTCAACGCCAACATGAACATGCAGCGCGTGCTGACGCCACAGGAGTACGGCGGCTTCGAGGCGATGTACCAGCGCTTCACCGAGAAGTCGCTCGACGTCGCGTTCGGGTTGCGCGGCACCCTCGGCGACCGCTTCGACTGGGACGTCACCGTCGGTCGCGCCGAATACCGCGCCGACCGCACGCGTCCGCGCCTGGACGGTTCGGCGGTCACCGACTGGTTCTTCGGCCCGCGCCTGAACACCACCGGCACGCCGCGCTACCGGCTCAATCTCGACCGCTTCTACACCCCGCTGACTCCGGCGCAGTACCGGGCGATGTCGACCACGCTCAAGTACGAGGCCGAGTCCTGGGTCAACCAGGGCAGCGCGACGATCTCAGGCGACCTGTTCGACCTGCCGGCCGGTCCGCTCGGCTTTGCCGCGGTGGTCGACTTCACCTCGCAGGGCTACGACCTCAACTCGCCGCGCAGCATCCTGCCGACCGTGGTCGAGACCTACAACCTCACCGGCACCAACGGCGGCGGCGAACGCGACCGCTACGCCGCGGGCGTGGAATTCAGCATTCCCATCCTGCCCTCGCTCAAGGCCAGCCTGGCCGGCCGCTTCGACAAGTACGACGACATCACCGCGGTCGACGACGCCAAGACCTGGGGTTACGGCCTGGAGTGGCGTCCGTTCGACAGCCTGCTGATCCGCGGCAACTACTCGACCAGCTTCAAGGCGCCGGACATGCACTTCGTGTTCAACGAAGGCAGCGGCAGCTTCAACACGGTGCTCGACACCTACCGCTGCCTCAGTGCCGGCTTCGCCGCCTCGACCTGCACCGGTGCGGTCTACAACTACTCGATGTTCGCCACCAGCCAGGGCGAGCCCTCGCTGACCGAGGAAACCGGCGAATCCTGGGGCGCCGGCCTGGTCTGGGACATCGGCGACAGCGTGTCGCTGTCGGTCGACTACTACGACATCAAGCTCGACGATGCGGTCACCACCCTGACTAGCACTTTCATCATGGACAACGAAGGCGGCTGCCGCACCGGCCTGACCCGCACCCGGCAGCCCTACGCCTTCGCTCCGGATTCGGCGTTCTGCCGCGAAGTCACCGGCCGCGTCACCCGCGAGACCGCGCCGGGCGAGCCGACCGACCGGGTGACCAACATCCGCAGCGGCCCGGTCAACCAGTCGCTGTTGCACGTGGCCGGCCTGGACGCCGCGGTGAACTGGCGTTTGAACACCGAGCGCTTCGGCGATTACCGCTGGGAGCTCGGCTGGACCCATACGCTCAAGAGCGAGCGTCAGCTGCTGGCGACCGATCCGGTCGACCGCGACTGGCGCGACGACATGACCAACTTCGACTTCCGCAGCCGCGTCCGCGGATCGGTCTCGTGGCAGAAGCAGGACTGGAGCGCGACCGTCTTCATGACCCGCTACGGCAGCCTGCCGAACTGGCAGGAAACCGGACGCATCGCTCCGTATTTCCTCTGGAACCTGAACGTCGGCAAGCAGATCACCGACAAGGCCAAGGTCACGGTGTTCGTCAACAACGTCTTCAACAAGTTCCACCCGCGCGACAACGGCTACGACGCCTACCCGTACTTCTATCGCTCCTACAGCCCGATCGGCCGCGAAATCTCGGCCCAGCTCGAATACGCCTTCGACTGAACCGGCGATCGGTCCGAAGCCCGGCGCAAGCCGGGCTTCTCTTTGCCGGCGTGAACGGCGTCCGGGCCGACATCCATACCCCGGCGGATGCGGTATAAAGACCGTAACCGCGAACCCCGGCCGGTCCATCGAGCGGTCCCGGACGCGGTCCGAATGAGCTTCGATCACGCCCAATCCCTGGGAGGGGACCCATGCGTACCAAACTGTTTGCACTGTTGCTGCTCGCCCTGCCGATGGCGGCGTTCGCCCAGGCCACGCCGGTCGGTTCCTGGACCACGGTCGACGACAAGACCGGCAAGCCCAAGTCGGTGGTCGAGATCTACGAAGCCAAGGACGGCAGCCTCGCCGGCCGCGTCAACGAAGTCCTGCAGTCCGACCGCGGCCCCAACCCGACCTGCGACAAGTGCTCGGGCGAGCGCAAGAACAAGCCGGTCAAGGGCATGGTGATCCTGTGGGGCATCCGCAAGGACGGCGGCAGCTGGGCCGGCGGCCAGATCCTCGACCCGGCCACCGGCAAGATCTATTCGGTCAAGGTCACCCCGATCGACGGCGGCAAGAAACTCGAAGTCCGCGGCTTCATGGGCTTCTCGCTGCTCGGCCGCACCCAGACCTGGATGCGCCAGCAGTAAGCGCCGCGCCGGTCCGCGACCCACGGAAACCCGGCCGCTGCGCCGGGTTTCTTTTTGCGCCGGCGCCGGCCCCGGACCGCGCGGTCCGCCACGGCCGGCGCGCAGGCCCATGCCATAATTCACGACCACCCACGGCACCCGTACTCATGTCCCGCGAAATCGTCGTCTCCAACGCCCTGCCCTATGCCAACGGGCCGCTGCACCTCGGTCATCTGGTCGGTTACGGCCAGGCCGACATCTGGTGCCGCGCGCAGCGAATGAGCGGCCACCGCGTCCACTACATCTGCGCCGACGACACCCACGGCACCCCGATCATGCTCGGCGCCGAGAAGGCCGGCCTGACCCCGGAAGCGTTCATCGCCGGCGTCCAGGTCAGCCACGAGCGCGATTTCGCCGATTTCGGGATCAAGTTCGACCACTACGACTCGACCCACTCGGCCGGCAACCGCACCCTGACCGAAGGCTTTTACGCGCGCCTGGACAACAGCGGCCACATCACCCGCCGCTCGGTCGCGCAGTTGTACGACCCGGTCAAGGGCATGTTCCTGCCCGACCGCTACGTCAAGGGCATCTGCCCGAACTGCGGCACCCCCGACCAGTACGGCGACAACTGCGAGAACTGCGGCGCGACCTATGCGCCGACCGAGCTCAAGGAGCCGCGCTCGGTGGTCAGCGGGGCGACGCCGGAGCTGCGCGAGTCCGAACACTTCTTCTTCGAGGTCGGCCATTTCGAGGGCTTCCTGCGCGAGTGGCTGGCCGGCGACGTCGCCACGCCCGGGATCAAGGCCAAGCTGCACGAATGGCTCGATGTCGACGGCGGCCTGCGCGCCTGGGACATCTCGCGCGACGCGCCCTACTTCGGCTTCGAGATCCCCGGTCACCCGGGCAAGTACCTCTACGTCTGGCTCGACGCGCCGATCGGCTACCTGAGCAGCTTCCAGGCCCTGTGCGAACGCGAAGGCCTGGACTTCTGGTCCTACCTGGCGCGCGACAGCGAGGCCGAACTGCACCACTTCATCGGCAAGGACATCGTCACCTTCCACGGCCTGTTCTGGCCGGCGGTGCTGCACGGCGCCGGGTTCCGCGCGCCGACCCGGTTGCACGTCAACGGCTACCTGATGGTCAACGGCGAGAAGATGTCGAAGTCGCGCGGCACCTTCATCCAGGCCCGCACTTATCTGGACGTCGGCCTCGACCCGGAAGCGCTGCGCTATTACTTCGCCACCAAGACCAGCGGCGGCGTCGAGGACATCGACCTCAACCTGTCCGACTTCGTCGCCCGGGTCAACGCCGACGTGGTGGGCAAGTTCGTCAATCTGGCCAGCCGCTGCGCCGGTTTCATCGAGAAGCGTTTCGACGGACAGCTGTCGGCGACCCTGCCGGATGCGGCGATGTACCAGCGCTTCGTCGCCCAGCTCGGCCCGATCGCCGAGGCCTATGCGCGCAACGAAGCCGCCAGCGCGGTGCGCCTGACCATGGCTCTGGCCGACGAGGCCAACAAGTACATCGACGAGCACAAGCCCTGGGTGCTGGCCAAGCAGGACGGCGCGGAAACCCATCTGCAGGCCGTGTGCACGCAGGGCCTGAACCTGTTCCGCGTGCTCGCCGCCGCGCTCAAGCCGGTGCTGCCGCGCGTCTCCAGCGAAGCCGAGGCCTTCCTCGCCGCGCCGGTGACGCTGTGGCACGACCTCGCCGAGCCGCTGCTCGACCACAAAATCGGCGCCTACGTGCCGCTCTTCACCCGCATCGACACGAAACTAATCGACACCATGATTGAATCCAGCAAAGAATCCCTCGCCGCCTCGGCGCCGGCAGCCGTCGTCGCCGATGGCAAAAACCCGGGTCCTGCCGTCGCCGCTGCGAGTTCAACGCCGGCTGCCGTGTCCTCGAGCACGAATGCAGCGGGCGTCGCGACGGTTGGGATCGACGATTTCGCCAAGCTCGACCTGCGCATCGGCACGGTGCGGGTGTGCGAATTCGTCGAAGGCTCCGACAAGCTGCTGCGCTTCGAACTCGACGCCGGCGAACTCGGCACGCGCCAGATCTTCTCCGGCATCCGCGGCTCCTACGCCGAGCCCGGCCGGCTGGTCGGCCGCAAGGTGGTGTTCATCGCCAACCTGGCCCCGCGCAAGATGCGCTTCGGCATCAGCGAAGGCATGATCCTGTCGGCCGGCTTCGACGGCGGCAGCCTGCACCTGCTCGACGTCGACGGCGGCGCCGCGCCGGGCATGCCGGTGAAGTGACGGGTCGAGACCGAGGAACGAGTGGCTAGGAACGAGGAACGAGTAAGGCCGTAATGCGCCGCGCCGATCCATCGCCACTCGTTACTAGTTCCTCGCCTCTGGTTACTAGCTTATGGATCTGACCGAGCGCCTCGACCGCCTCCTGCCGCAAACCCAATGCGGGCAATGCGGCTACGCGGGCTGTCGCCCCTACGCCGAAGCGATGGCGCGCGGCGAGGCCGGGATCGATCACTGCCCGCCCGGCGGCGACGCCGGCGCACGCGCCCTGGCGCGCCTGCTCGGCGTGCCGGCGCGGCCGTACGACCGCAGCCGCGGTGAGCACAAGCCGGCGCCGGTCGCGCTGATCGTCGAAGCCGATTGCATCGGCTGCACCAAGTGCATCCAGGCCTGTCCGGTCGACGCCATCATCGGCGCGGCCAAGCACATGCACACGGTGATCGAACCGCTGTGCACCGGCTGCGAGCTATGCGTGCCGGCGTGTCCGGTGGATTGCATCGTGCTGGTCCCGGCAACCGACGCCAGCGTCGTAGGCGCTCAGTAGCGCGCGACGCACTGGTCCGTATCGCCGGCGGGCTCGTCGTCGGAAGCCCCCCTCGCCCCGTTTACAAAGGGGACGACCAGCGGGCGGATGCATCGAAATGGATGAGCGGAAATCGTCGGCGAGTTCCGGACATCATCGCGCAGACCGGCGAAGCGCCCGCCGCTCTGCTACCGTCATTCCAGCGACGGCGGGAATCCGGATACTTCAACCTCGTACCTCGATGAGGCCCTGGAGAATCGGCGGTCGCCGAAACAGAAACGAACCAGCCTTTGCGGGACTGGCGATGCCATGGCCGCCTCATCTCAACTGGGCACTGTGCTTAGCGGCTGCGCATGCTTGCCTGTTGGCGAGCGACTCTCGCTCGACCGAGGTTTACTTCACCGGCTCTGGTTGGGTTGGCTCTTGCTCGATCGCCTCGGCCTCGCCCGTCGCGCGCGCGTTGCCGTGCTTGTCGTTGCCGTGCCTGCCCGTATCGGGCTTGCTCGTATCGGGCTTGCTCGTATCGGGCTTGCTCGTGCCGTCCTTGCCGGCCTGGTCTTTGCCGCGCTTGCCGTCGGCCGGTCTACCCGCCTCCTTGGCGGCGAAGGCGCGCTCGGCGCCGATCACCGGCACCGCGCCGTCGGCCGGTGCACCCTCGGTCGGTGCGCATACCGAGCACACGCGCTCGACCGTATAGCCCTTCGTGCGCAAACGCTCGACCAAGCCGTCGTTGCCGAGCAAGTGCAGCGAGCCGACCACCACCAGGGTGTCGCCCTGCCTGGACTCGTCCAGCATTTTCTGGATCTGCGGCACCCAGGCTTCGTTGCGTTCGACGTTGACCATCCGGTAGGTCTCCGGGGTCTTCTGTTCCATCTCCACGCGCGCCTTCTCGTCTAGCTTGGCGAGGTCGGCGTTGCGCCAGGCCGCGTGGATGTCGTCGAGCATGCCCGGCACGTCCTCGGGCTTGTCGACGAACTCGCGCAGCGCGGTGATCTGCTCGGGCAGCGGACCCGAATCCATGACCTGCAGCTGCGACTCCATGGTCTCCAGGCCCGCGGTCGGCTTGCCGGCTTCGGCCGCCTGCCGCATCAGGTATTGATCCAGGCCCAGTTGCGGGCTGAAGCCCATCGACTGGGATACGCCGAGCACCAGCGACAGGTTGACGAACCAGGGTTCCAAGGCGTCGAGCTGGGCCAGCGAGCTGCCGTTCTTGGCCAGCACGCGGTTGAGCTTTTCGCGCAGGTCGGCCGGCAACACCTTGCTCAGGGTGCGGCCGTCGTCGTAGCGCGCACGCGCCATGAAACGCTGCGGCACGCTCGGATCGAACATCTCCTCCGGCGCGACCTCGAACACCAGCTTGCCGGCGCCGGCGAAGGCCTGGTCGATGTCCGACGACAGCGGGTAATCGTCGGCGCGCAGCAGATGGAACGAGCCCAGCAGATAGACCGAGTTGTCCTGGTCGGAGACTTTCCACAGCAAGGGCACCGGCGGCGCCTTCGCGGTCGCCGCGGGGGCGTCGCCGGCGGCGATCGCGGTCGCCGAGGTCAGCGATGCGCTGAGCACCGAGGCGGTGAACAAGGGCAGGACGAACAACTTCAGGAACCGCATGGGCAGACTGATCCTTGGGTCGGCGACGCGAAGGTCGGACTCGGTAGTAGGGAGGGCGATGCGCCGCGATGAGGCCGCGGCCTCACGAGGCCTGCGCGGTGGCGCTCGCGGCTGGCGCGGTGTCTTCGTGCTTGTAGGTCTTCTCGCCGGCGGCGATTTCGAGGTCGAGACGGTTTTCCGCCGGCGGCAGCGGACAGGTCGCGAACGCGGTGAACGCACACGGCGGGTTGTAGGCCTTGTTGAAATCGACCGTCACCAGCCCTTGCAGGTTCGGCCGCGCGACGTCGAGGAAACGGCCGGCGCTGTAGCTCTGGTGGCCGCTGGTGCGGTCGGCGAACACCAGCAGCAGCTCGTCGCCGCCCTGGTCGAGCGCCTCGAGGCGATAGGTCCGGCCGTCGCGCTCGAATTCGATCGCGCCCGGGTTCGGAGTCGCCTCGATGGTGCCGATGATGTTGACGATGTCGATGCTCTTGCCCGGCGGATGGGCGATGAACTTCGCGCTGAGCTTCCAGTCCTGCCGCGGCTCCCAGTAGTCGATGCCCTTGAAGCCGGTCAGGGTCGGCGCCTGCGCATGGCGCGCGCGC
The DNA here is from genome assembly GCF_051217035.1 of Lysobacter sp. 1R34A. NCBI lineage: Bacteria > Pseudomonadati > Pseudomonadota > Gammaproteobacteria > Lysobacterales > Lysobacteraceae > Lysobacter > Lysobacter sp. 1R34A. Next base: position 3,799 of record NZ_JBPKJP010000107.1, on the reverse strand, counting down.
AACAGATAGCGGTCGCCGCGCTTGATCACGGTCAGGATGCCCTGGCCCTCGTCGAAACCGATCTTGCTCGGTCCGGCCGGATAATCGTCGGCGAGCAGGTTGACCGCGCCCTTGAGCGGCTGGTCGTTGAGGGTCAGCGACAACCCGCGCTCGGGAATGAAACGCAGGCGGCCCTTGTTGAGCGACAGCAGGCCGAAATGGGCCGGGCCGACACCGAGCCGGATGCCGTTGTCGGGATCGCTGCCGAAATAATGCGAGCCGGCATCGATCGGATACAGGCCGACCAGGCTGGCCCAGCCGTCGGGCTTGAGCAATTCTTCCTTGCGTTGCTGGCGCCACAATTGCTGGTCGCGGCTGAAGTCGTCGCTGGCGGCGACCGCGCGCGCCACCTCCCGCTTCTGCTCGGCCTGTTGTTCGGGCGAGTCGCAGGCGGCCAGGCCGAGCAGCAACAGGACCGACAATGCCGGCGCGGACATCGCGCCCGTCACGGCGCGTGCAAACCCAGGTGCAAAGTTGCGTGCAACGGTCATCTCAACGGCCTCGCAGGAACCAGCGGTCGATCTCGGGCAGGCTGAAGCGCGCCCAGGTGGGGCGGCCATGATTGCATTGACCGGAGCGTTCCGTAGCCTCCATCTCGCGCAACAAGGCATTCATTTCCGGCAAAGTGAGACGCCGGTTCGCGCGTACCGCGCCATGGCAGGCCATGGTCGAAAGCAATTCGTCGCGGGCCGCCGCGACCCGGCGCGACTCGCCGTGTTCGCGCAGGTCGGCGAGGACGTCGCGCAGCAAGGCCTCGACGTCGCCGTGGGCCAGCAAGGCCGGCACCGCGCGCAGGGTCAGCGACTGCGGGCCGCTGCGGGTGACTTCGAATCCGAGCGCGAGCAAGGTGGCTTCCTCGCGCTCGGCGACTTCGGCCTCGCGCTCGGACACCGCCAGGCTCGCCGGCACCAGCAGGGGCTGGGTGCGCAGGCCTTCGCCGTCGTGGGCGGCCTTGAGTTTTTCGTAGCCGATGCGCTCGTGGGCGGCATGCATGTCGACCACGATCAAGCCTTCGGCGCTTTCGGCGAGCACGTAGATGCCATGCAACTGCGCGACCGCGTAACCGAGCGGCGGCAAGGTCTCGTCCTCGCTGTGCGGCAGCGCGCCCGACGGCTGGCTCGCCCCGTTCGCCTCGCGCGGCGGCATCGCATAGGCGCTGCCGCTGCCTGCGCCGTAACCGCCGCCGGCATAGCCGCCGCCCGCAGAACCGCCACCGCCGTTGCCGTTGCCGTTGCCGTACAGAGCGGCGTAGCCGGCGCGGGTTTCCTGCACCTGCAAGCCGAGCGGCGCCTGCGGGCGCCAGGCGTACATCGACGAACCACCCGCCGCCGCGACCGTGGGCTCGGCACCGGCCGGCGCCTGCTGGGCCATGCCGGCGCGGGTCTCGGCCAGGGCATCGTTGAGGGTGCGGTAGACGAAGTCGTGGATCAGGCGCGCATCGCGGAAACGCACCTCGTGCTTGGCCGGGTGCACGTTGACGTCGACGCGGCGCGGGTCGAGTTCCAGGAACAGCACGTAGGCCGGCTGGCGGCCATGGAACAGCACGTCGGCGTAGGCCTGCTTGACCGCGTGGGCGATGCTGCGGTCGCGCACCGCGCGGCCGTTGACGTAAAGGTATTGCTGGTCGGCGCTGGCGCGGTTGTAGGACGGCTGGGCGATCCAGCCGTGCAGCCGCAGGTCGGCGCCGCTGTGTTCGACGCGCAGCGCATTCTTGGCGAACTCCTCGCCGAGCGCCTCGCTGATGCGGGTGTCCGACAGGCCCATGTCTACCAGATCGCCCTCGCCTTTCCAGCGCCGGGTCGGCTTGCCGTTATGGGACACGCGCAGCTCGACGTCGGGCCGGGCCAATGCGAGCTGGCGCAGCCACTCTTCGATGTGGCCGAGTTCGGTGCGCTCGGCCTTGAGGAATTTGCGCCGCGCCGGCACGTTGAAGAACAGGTCGCGGACTTCGACCGTGGTGCCCTGCGGATGCGGCTTCGGCGCGATCTCGCCGACCCGGCCGCCGTCGACTTCGAGCGTGGCGCCGCGGTCTTCGCCGACCCGGCGCGAGGACAGGGCGAAGCGGCTGACCGAGGCGATCGAGGGCAAGGCTTCGCCGCGGAACCCCAGGGTGGTCACGCCTTCGAGATCGTCGAGCGAAGCGATCTTGCTGGTGGCATGGCGCGAGATCGCCAGCGGCAGTTCTTCGGGCGAGATGCCGGCGCCGTCGTCGCGGATCCGGATCAACCGCACGCCGCCCTCTTCCAGGTCGATGTCGACCCGGCGCGCACCGGCGTCGAGGGCGTTCTCGACCAGTTCCTTGACGACGGAGGCGGGGCGTTCGACCACTTCGCCGGCGGCGATCTGGTTGATCAGGGTGTCGGGCAGTTGGCGGATGCTCACAGGCGGCATTCGGTGCGCGGGCACCATCGGGGGACGGGGATCGATGATAGCCGCTGGGGGGCGGATGCCGCGATCCGGAGCTTGCGGTTCGAGCGGTTTCGCGGCGGGGCGCCTCGGCGGGGCTACGCCGGAAAGCCGCGGCGCGTCAGCGACGGCCGGTCGCGCTCAGCGCAGCGCGCAAATCCTCGACGGTCACCGGCAGTTGTTCGGCAGTGAACGCGAGCGCCGCGTCGAGCCCGGCGAAGCTGCGCCGGACATAACGGAAGTACAGGTCGGTCGCGTCTTCGTAGCGTTCCAGATAGTCGTCCAGCCCCACGCGCAGCCTGCCGTCGAGCGGTTTCAGGAAGTACTCGCGCACCGCGGCTTCGCCCTCATGCTCGTAGCGCCGGGTCAACCACACGGTTCGGCCTTGCGCCAGCGCACGCTTGATCGCCTCGCGCAGCGCCGGCTCAAGCGATAGCAGGCGCTCGGTCATCGAATCGCCGTTCAGGACCGCGCCTACGGCAAGCCGTTCAGGGGCTGCCGCCGCCCCCGAACCCGCCCGGCGAAGGCAGTTGCGCCTCGGCGCGCGCCGCGTACATCGTGCCCGGCGGCGGCTGGCGGGTGAAATAGGTGTTGACGCCGTCGAGCACCGCCCGCGCCAACGCGCGCTGGTGCGAGGGATCGGTGAGGCGGCGCTCTTCTTCCGGATTGGAGATGAAGGCGGTCTCGACCAGCATCGCCGGCATGTCCGAGGTGCGCAGCACCGCGAAGTTCGCCCGCTCGATATGCGGCTTGTGGTTGTAGCCGACCTGCTTGAGGCCGCTGAGCACGTGCCCGGCCGCGTCTTCGGACGCCTTCATGTGGCCGCTCTGGGTGAGATCGAGCAACACCGAGGTCAGGGTGTTGTCGGCCTGTTGCAGGCGCACGCCGCCGACCAGGTCGGAGGCGTTTTCCTTGTCGGCCAGCCAGCGCGCGCGCTGCGAGGACGCGCCCTTGAGCGACAGCACGTACACCGACGAGCCCTTGGCCGAACGGTTCTCGGCGGCGTCGGCGTGGATCGAGATGAACATGTCGGCCTTGGCCTGGCGCGCCAGCTGGGCGCGGCGCGGCAAGGGGATGAACACGTCGGTGTCGCGGGTCATGTAGGCCTTGAGGCCGGGCGTCGCGTTGATCTGGCGCGCCAGTTCGCGGCCGATCGCCAGGGTCACGTCTTTTTCGCGCTTGCCGGACTGGCCGATCGCGCCGGGGTCCTGGCCGCCGTGGCCCGGATCGATCGCGATCACCAGCGGGCGCATGCCGCGGCCGCGCATGACGTCCTTGAGGGTCTTGACCGCGCCGGCCGGCGGGAGGCTTTCCGGCATCGCGGCGGCCGGGGCCGGCGCCGCGGCCCCGGGCA
>NZ_JBPKJP010000106.1:0-13575 GCF_051217035.1 Lysobacter sp. 1R34A | reverse complement strand
CCTGCTTTCACTCGCGCCGCTACGCCTGTTTCAGGCCTCAGGAACTTTCGTCGTGGTTGAGAATTCTTCGATCCCTGCTTTCACTCGCGCCGCTACGCCTGTTTCAGGCCTCAGGAACTTTCGTCGTGGTTGAGAATTCTTCGATCCCTGCTTTCACTCGCGCCGCTACGCCTGTTTCAGGCCTTTATCTTGGACTGATCTCCGGCACCAGCGCCGATGGCATCGACGCCGCGCTGGTGCGCTTCGAGGCCGGCGCCGCGCCCACGCGCTGCGAGCTCGTGCTCGGCCGCACCTATCCCTGGCAGGACGCGCTGCGCGATCGCCTGGTCGCACTCGGCCAGGGCGGCGACGCGCGTTCGCTCGAGGAACTCGGCACGCTCGACGTGCAGGTCGCCGAAGCTTTCGCCGAGGCCGCGCTGAACCTGATCGGCGAGGCCGGCGTACCGGCGGCCGAGGTCGCGGCGATCGGTTCGCACGGCCAGACCGTGCGCCATCGCCCGGCTGGCGCTGCGTTCGACGGCCGCCATCCGTTCACCTGGCAAATCGGCGACGGCGCGGTGATCGCCGAACGCAGCGGCATCGCCACCGTGGCCGACTTCCGCCGCCGCGACGTCGCCGCCGGCGGCCACGGCGCGCCGCTGATGCCGGCCTTCCATGCCGCCCTGCTGCATTCCGGGGACGAGGACCGCGCTGCGCTCAATCTCGGCGGCATCGCCAACTTCACCCTGTTGCCGGCGCGCGGCGACGTGCGCGGTTTCGACACCGGGCCGGCCAATTGCCTGATGGACGCCTGGGCGCTGCGCCACCTGGGCACGCCGTTCGACGCCGACGGCGCCTTCGCCGCACGCGGCACGGTCGACGCCGGCCTGCTGGCGCGCCTGCTCGACGAGCCCTGGTTCGCATTGCCGCCGCCGAAGAGCACCGGGCGCGAGCAGTTCCACCTGGCCTGGGTCGAGGCGCGCCTGAGCGGCACGGAGGCGCCGCAGGACGTACAGGCGACCCTGCTCGAACTCAGTGCGATCACCACTGCGCAGGCGCTGCGCGCGCAGCAACCGGCCACCAGGCGGGTCCTGGCCTGCGGCGGCGGCGTGCGCAATCGCGCCCTGCTCGATCGGATCGCCGCGCACCTGCCCGGGGTCGCGGTCGAGTCGACCGTGCCTTACGGGCTGGACCCGGACTTCGTCGAGGCGATGGGTTTCGCCTGGCTGGCGCGGCAGACCGTGAGCGGATTGCCGGGCAACCTGCCCAGCGTCACCGGCGCGCGCGGGCCGCGCGTGCTCGGCACGCTGCATCCGGCCGCCTAGCCCGCGAGCCCCCGGCGCGCCGCCGGCCTCAGGCCGGGTCGGTGTTGGTGCGGAATTCTTCCAGCAGTTCCAGGCCGCTGAAATCGGGCCCGGCCGGCTTCGGCGGCGCCGGTTCGGCGCGGCCGATCAGGGAGAAGCCCGGATCGCTGGGGATGTGCTCCAGAGCCGCGATCGCCTCCTGCAGCGCCGAGGCGTCGTGGTCGCTGAAGCGGCCGACCATTTCGGCCTCGACCGCGAACAAGCCGCTCTCGATGAGGTGCAGCGCGGTGCGCTGCAGACTCCAGCCGCGCGTCTCCGCGACCCGGCGAATGCGGTCGGCCAGGATGGCGTCCAGGTTGTGCAGGATGATGTCGGCCACAGGCGAGCAAAGTGCCACCGTTGCGGTACCGATAGCAACACGAAGTTGCTGGATTCGCGTTCAGGAACTCGACTGCACCGACGGCCGGCGCTCGCCGCCGGACGCGAGGGCGTTCGCTCACACGGCCGGCTGCACCACCGTCGGCGGTTTGCGCACCGCCAGCAGAATGCACAGCAACAAAGCCGGGATGCCGACCAGGGCGGTGCCGACGAAGAACAGCGAATAGGCTTCCAGCAGAGTGCGGTCGACCGCCAGTTGCTCGACCGCCACGCCCGACAGGCCTTTCAGCACCTTGCCGAGCAAGGCGTAGAACGAACTGAGCAAGGCGTACTGGGTGGCGGTATACCCCAGGTTGGTCAGGCTGGACATGTAGCCGACCAGGGCCACCCCGGAGTACCCGTTGCAGAAGTTGTCGATCATCATCGCCGCGGTGAACACGCCGGTGTCGCTGCCGTGCAGGGCCAGGTAGGCGAAGGCGAGGTTCGAGCCCGGGCCGAGGATCGCGCCGGCGATCAGGGTCGGGACGAAGCCGAAGCGGACCGCGCTCAGGCCGGCCGCGGCGACCCCGGCGATGGTCGCGACCAGGCCGAACGAGCCGCGCACCGCGCCGACGGTTTCCTTGTCCATGCCGAGGTCGGCATAGAACGGATTGGCCATCGGCCCGAGCAGGAAGTCCGGCAGCCGGAACAGGCTGATCGCGAGCAGCATCAGCAGGGCCCATTGGCCGTGCTGGCGGAAAAAGGCGATGAACGGACCGATCACCGCGTCCGCCAAGCCGCGAGCGGTGAACAAGGCCGGGTGCGGCTTGGCCGCGGCGAGCAGGCTCGCGGCGGGCTCGCGCGCCATCAGCGTCGCCAATACGCCCACGCCCATCAGCGCGGCCATCGCCTGGTAGGACAAGGCCCAGCCGGCGTGCGCGGCGAGGATCAGGATCAGCGAATCGGTGACCAGCAGCGCGCCGCGGTACCCCAGGGTGGAGGTCGAGGTCAGCAGCCCTTGCTGCTCCGGGCTGTCGGCGCTTTCGATGCGCCAGGCGTCGACCACGATGTCCTGGGTCGAGGAAGCGAACGCGACCACCAGGGCCAGCCCGCCGAACACCAGCAACTGGTCGACGACCACCCCGGCCAGGATCAGTTGACCCTGTCGTGGCTCGACCAGAGCCATGCCGACCAGCGCGGCGGCGGCGACCAGCTGCGACAGCAGCATCCAGCCGCGCCGGCGGCCCAGCCAGCGGCCGACTACGGGCGCGTCGAGCTTGTCGACCAGCGGCGCCCACAGGAACTTCAGCGAGTAGGCCAGCCCGACCCAGGACAGGAAGCCGATCGTCGACAGCTCGATCGCGTTCTCGCGCATCCAGAAGCCGAGGGTGTTGCCGACCAGGTAGATCGGGATGCCCGAGCTGAACCCGAGCAGCAGCATCACCAGCAGTTTGGGCTCGCGCAGGTTGCTCAGCACCTGCCGCCAGCCCGAGCGCGCCGGCCGGGCCGGCGGGGCGGCATCAGAGGTCATAGTCCACGGTGAAGGGCGCGTGGTCGGAGAAGCGCGGCTCCTTCAGGATCGAACAGCCGCGCAGACGCTCGCGCAGGCTGGGGGTGGCGAACTGGTAATCGATGCGCCAGCCCACGTCGTTGGCGCGCGCCGCGCCGCGGTTGCTCCACCAGGTGTAGTCCTGGCCCTCGGCGTTCAAGCTGCGGTAGGCGTCGACCCAGCCGCTCTCGTCCATGCACACGCCGTTGAGCCAGTCGCGCTCGGGCGGCAGGCAGCCGGAATTCTTCTGGTTCGAGGTCCAGTTCTTGATGTCCAGGCGCGAGCGGACGATGTTCCAGTCGCCGCACAGGACGTAGTCGCGGCCGCTCGCCAGCCACTGGTCGAGGATGGGCTTGAGCCACTCCATGACCTCGAACTTGAAGCCCTGGCGCAGCTCGCCGGAGGAACCGGAGGGGATGTAGAACGAGACTACGCTGAGGTTGCCGAAGCGCGCCTCGATGTAGCGGCCTTCCTCGTCGAACGGCGCCCAGCCCAGCGCGGTGCGGACCTCGTCGGGTTCGCGCCGGCTGTAGATCGCCACGCCGCTGTAACCCTTCTTGGTGGTGGCGTCGCGGAAATAGGCGCGGTAGCCCTCGGGCAGGAAGGCCGGCCCGGCCAGTTGGTGTTCCTGGGCCTTGGTTTCCTGGACGCAGAGCACGTCGGCGTTCTGGGTCTTGAACCACTCGAAGAAGCCCTTGGTCGTGGCCGAGCGCAGACCGTTGGCGTTGAAGCTGATGATGCGCATGCGCGCTCCACATCCGAAGTGCGCACGATCATAGCAACGGCCGGGCCCGGGTATCATGTCGCCCATGACCGTGGCGACCTCCGTTTTCAGCGATTGCGCGGCCGCCGTGCGCGTGCGGCCGGTGGACGCGGCGCTGGCGCCCTCGGTGCGGGCCTTGCAGGTCGCGCCCGAGCAGCAGGCCTTCGTCGGCGATACCGCCTTCAACCTGGCCGACACCTGGCGCGACCCGAACAGCGAAGCGATGGCGATCCTCGCCGGCGACCGCGTGGTCGGCTTCTACCGGCTCGATTTCAGCGTCCAGGCGATCGCCGGGCGCCCGCTCGGCGAGCCCGGGGTGGGCCTGCGCGCCTACATGATCGACCGCGCCGAGCAAGGCCGCGGCTACGGCACCCGCGCCATCGCCGCCTGCCGCGACGACCTGCGCCTGCGCCACCCGCAGCGCCGCCTGCTCGCGCTGACCGTGAACCTGCGCAACCGGCCGGCGATCCGTGCCTATCTCAAGGCCGGCTTCGTCGACACCGGCGAGCTGTTCCACGGCGGCAGCGCCGGCCCGCAGCACCTGATGCTGATGCGCCTGATTCCTTCTTCCCCCGACCCGACCCCGCCATGACCGACCATCGCCATCGCTTCCTCCAGCTCGCCCTGAATGCCGATGCCCTGCGCTTCGGCGAGTTCACCCTGAAGTCGGGCCGGACCAGTCCGTATTTCTTCAATGCCGGCCGGTTCGACTCGGGCGCGGCGCTGGCCGGGCTGGCGAGCTGTTATGCCGATGCGATCCAGGCCGCGGGCCTGGAGTTCGACCTGCTGTTCGGCCCGGCCTACAAGGGCATCCCGCTGGCGACCGCGCTCGGCTGCGAGTACGCGCGCCGCGGCCGCGACCTGCCGCTGGCGTTCAACCGCAAGGAGGCCAAGGCCCACGGCGAGGGCGGCCTGCTGATCGGCGCGCCGCTGGCGGGCCGCCGCGTGCTGATCGTCGACGACGTGATCACCGCCGGCACCGCGATCCGCGAGGCGCTGGGCCTGATCGCGCAGGCCGGCGGCAGCGTCGCCGGCATCGTCATCGCGCTCGACCGCCAGGAAGCCGTGGACCCTGCACAATCCCGACGCTCGGCGGCAGAAACTGTCGCAATCGAACACGCTCTGCCGGTGGTCGCGATCGCCACCCTCGACGACCTCCTGGCCTTCACCGGCGAGAGCGCAGAGTTCGCCTCGCAACGCGAGCGCCTGCTCGCCTACCGCAGCGCCTACGGTCGCAGCGAACAGACCTGATCGAGCGGCGAGCGCGCGGCAGGCGGAGGCGGGCGTCGCGACGCTCGCACTGTGATCGCAGGCACGGAAGAGGAGACCGACATGGCCCGACTCTTGCTTGGTTCTTTGCCGATTGGCCGACCGTTCGACGGCACGAGGGCGATATGAACCGACTCCACACCCTGCTGGCCAGCGCGCTGCTGCTGGCGCTCGCTGCGCCGCTGGCCGCCGCCCAGTCCAAGGACAAGCAGACCAGCAAGAAGCTGTACTGCTGGAACGAAGGCGGCCAGAAGGTCTGTGGCGACGCCCTGCCCGCGCATGCCGTCGACAGCGCGCGCACCGAGATCAGCGCCCGCAGCGGCCTGCCCACCGGCCGGGTCGAGCGCGCCCTGACCGCGGAAGAGCGGGTTCTGGCCGAACAGGCCGCGCGCGCGGCCCGCAGCGCCGCCATGGCCGAGGAGGCGCGCAAGCGCCGCGACCACGCGATGGCCGAGTCCTACGCGACCGAGCAGGAACTGCGCGACTCGTTCCAGGAGCGGATCATCCTGCTCGACGAGACGGTCAAGGCCTCGCGGCTCGGCATCGACGGCCGCCGCCAGACCTTGTTGAACCTGCTGCGCCGCGCCGGCGAAGCCGAGCTCGGCGCCAAGCCGGTCAGCAAGACCCTGGCCGACAACATCCGCCACCAGCACGAAGAGCTGATGCACCAGCAGGAGATGCTCAAGCAGCAGTTGCTCGAGCGCAGCGTGGCCGACGAGGACCTCGCCGCCGCCCTGCAGCGCTATCACACGATGAAGGCGCGCCGGCCCAACCAGGGCTGAGCGCTACCGACGCGGCCGCACCGGGGTCGCGGCCGGCCACGCCGGCGAGCGACCGGGTCCAGCAACGAAAACGCCGCGGCAAGCCGCGGCGTTTTCGTATGCGCTGTCGCTGCGATGCCGGCGCGCCGGCATCGCTTCGATGCTCAGAACGGCAGCTTCAGGTCCGGCTTCAACGCCAGCAGCTGGGCGCGGAACGCGTCCTGGATGCGCACCAGCGCCTCATGGTTGTCGGCGTCGAACCGCATGACCAGGATCGGCGTGGTGTTGGACGCGCGCACTAGGCCCCAGCCGTCGGCGAAGTCCACCCGCAGGCCGTCGATGGTCGACAACCGCGCGCCCTCGAACGAGGCCTCGGCGACGAACCGCTCGACGAAGCTGTGCGGGTCGCCGTTGGGCGCGTCGACCTTGATCTCGGCGGTGGCGACGCCGCTGGGCAGCGCGTTGAGGGTGTCGGTCGGGCTCTGCGGCTGCGCCGACAGGATCTCGAGCAGGCGCGCCGCCGCGTAGATGCCGTCGTCGAAACCGTACCAGCGCTCCTTGAAGAAGAAGTGGCCGCTCATCTCGCCGGCCAGCTCGGCGTCGGTCTCGCGCATCTTGGCCTTGATCAGCGAATGGCCGGTCTTCCACATCAGCGGGCTGCCGCCATGGCGCAGGATGTGGCCCGGCAGGCGGCCGGTGCATTTGACGTCGTAGATGATCATCGCGCCCGGGTTGCGTTCGAGCACGTCGGCCGCGAACAGCATCAGCAGGCGGTCCGGGAAGATGTTCTGGCCGTCGCGGGTGACCACACCGAGGCGGTCGCCGTCGCCGTCGAAGGCGATGCCGAGATCGGCGTTGAGGCGCTCGACCATCTTGATCAGGTCGACCAGGTTGTGCGGCTCGCTCGGGTCCGGGTGATGGTTCGGGAACTCGCCGTCGATCTCGCAGTACAGCGGCGTGACTTCGGCGCCGATCGCGGCGAGCACGCGCGGACCGATGTCGCCGGCGACGCCGTTGCCGGCATCGACGACCACCTTGAGCGGACGGTCGATCTGAATGTCGGAGGCGATGCGCTGGACGTAGTCTTCGGAGATGTCGCGCTGCGACAAGGTGCCGGGCTCGGCCGCGGTGTACAGGCGGCCGCCGACGATGCGCTGGTACAGGTCGGTGATCGTCGCGCCCGACAGGGTCTCGCCGCCGACCACGACCTTGAAGCCGTTGTAGTCCGGCGGGTTGTGGCTGCCGGTGACCGAGACGCAGGAGCCCGCGCGCAGGTGGTAGGCGCCGAAATACACCACCGGAGTCGGCGCCAGGCCGATGTCGACGACGTTGCGGCCGGCCTTGCGCAGGCCGGCGATCAAGCCCTCGATCATCGCCGGGCCGGACAGGCGACCGTCGCGGCCGACCACGATTTCGGTCAGGCCCTGGTCGTGCATCACCGAGCCGATGGCGTGGCCGATCATCTGGGCGACGCCAGGGTCCAGAGTCTGGCCGATCACGCCGCGGATGTCGTAGGCGCGGAAGATTCCGCCGTCGATGGCCACGGCCTTGGGCGCGGCGGAGTGCTGGCTATCGGTCACGTTGGCATCGGTCGCTTCGAGTGGAGAGACCGACATGGTCTCAGCCAAAGTCTGAACCGGGCCTTCGTCCTCGACCGGTACTGTGCGGTAGGCACGTTGACGCAGGCGCATCAGCACGAACGCCAGCAGGCCGAACACCACCGCGGCGATGAAGCAGCTCAGTGCGCCGAGCCCCAGCGGGCCGCCGGGCACGTCCGGCACCGCCGCGGCCATGCGCAGGTCGCTGCCCGGGATCTTGGCGGCCATCGCCTCGGCGCCGTTGCCGAGCGTGGTGTCGCCGCGTTCGATCACGCTGAAGCCGCCCTGGCGCAGGGCCAGGTAGCTGCTGCCGTCGACGTCGGCCTTTTCGATGCCATCGCTGATGCGCTGCAGCGGCAGTTGCAGATAGGCCACCCCGACCAGTTGCTCGCCGGCGCGCGCCGGGGCGGCCAGGGCCAGCACCGGCTTGCCGCCGTCGCGCACGATCGCCGCCATCGGCTTGTCGGCGACGATCGCCGCTTCCATCGCCGCGAGCCGGCCGTAGCCGCTTTTGGGCAGTTGCGCGTAATCGCCGGCCAGGTCGGGCGGCAGGACCGCACCGGCCTTCGCGCCCGGCCAGCTTTGGGTCAGCAGGGACGCCGCGCGCTGCAGGTCGCCGGCCTGCAGCGCGGCCTGCATCTCCGGCGCCGCCATGCGCTCGCGCAGGCGCTTTTGCTCGATGCCGAGGGCGTCGTGGGCGACGCTGATCGCCTTGTCGCGCGCGGTGATCAGATCGGCCCGGCGCGAAGCGTCCAGGTGCTGCTGGACGCCGCTCCAGCCGAACCACAGGGTCAGCAGCAGGCAGACGAACGCGGCCGGCAGCAACACCGGCTTGATTTGCGCCAGCGAGAGCTGCGGCTTTTCCAATTTCACATCGACCATTGCCAGAACCTTTCCCCTGTCTGTGCCTTGCGCGGGCGATACCCCAGTCTGCACCGGGGCCGCGGATCATTCCGTCGACTGCGCCTCGTGGCGCGATCGCTCCCGTGGTTGTCTAGCACGATGTGTGCCATGGCACCCGCAATGCCGCTCAGCGCACCCCGGTGTGGCCGAATCCGCCGCCCCCGCGCGCGCTGCTTTCGAACTCATCGACCACCTGCAGGCTGGCCCGCACGATCGGCAGGACCACCAGTTGGGCGATCCGATCCCCCGGCTGCATCGTAAAAGCCTCGCGGCCCCGGTTCCACACGCTGATCAGCAGCGGGCCCTGGTAGTCGGCGTCGATCAGGCCGGTGCCGTTGCCGAGCACGATGCCGTGCTTATGGCCGAGCCCGGAGCGCGGCAGGATCACCGCGCACAGGGTCGGGTCGCCCAGGTGGATGGCCAGGCCCGACGGCACCAGCGCGGTATCGCCCGGGTGCAGCACCAGCGGCTCGTCCAGCGCCGCGCGCAGGTCGAGGCCGGCGCTGGCCGGCGTCGCATAGCTCGGCAACGGCCATTCCTGGCCATGGCGGGCATCGAGGATCTTGAGTTCGAGCGTGTGGTTCATCGGTTCGCAGGTCCGGACAGAAAGGGCGCCGCCGCGCGGCGCGCGCGGCTCAGGCCGGCCAGCGCGCGAGGATCAGGTCGAGCAGCTCGTCGGCGAGCTGGGTCTTCGGCGCCGGGCCCAGCGCGCGGGCGCCGTCGCGCCAGTACACGGTGAGCGCGTTGTCGTCGCTCTCGAACCCGCTGCCGGCCACGCCGACGCGATTGGCCGCGATCAGGTCGACCCGCTTCTTTTCCAGCTTGCCGCGGGCGTAGAACTCGACGTCGTGGGTCTCGGCGGCGAAGCCGACCACCAGGGTCGGGCGCCGCGGGTGCGCGGCGACCTCGGCCAGGATGTCGGGGGTGCGCACCAGCTCCAGGGTGAGCTGCTCGTCTTTTTTCTTGATCTTGCCGGCCGCGACCTGCGCCGGCGCGTAGTCGGCCACGGCGGCGGCGCCGATGTAGGCGTCGGCCGGCAACGCGCCGATCACCGCCTCGCGCATCTGCCGGGCCGAACGCACGTCGACCCGCTCGACCCCGGCCGGGGTGGCCAGAGCGACCGGGCCGGCGACCAGCACCACCCGGGCGCCGCGCCGCGCCGCCGCCTCGGCGATCGCGAAGCCCATCTTGCCGCTGCTGCGGTTGCCGATGAAGCGGACCGGATCGATGTCTTCGAAGGTCGGGCCGGCGCTGACGACCAGGCGCCGGCCGGCGAGGCTGGCGCCGCTCATGCGCCGGCTCCGGAGGAGGCCCCGGCGAGGGCGGCGACCAGTTCCTGCGGTTCGAGCAGGCGGCCCGGGCCCGATTCGGGCTCGGCCATGCGGCCCTCGCCTGGGCCGAAGAACGCCACGCCGCGCCCGCGCAGGGTGGCGACATTGGCCTGGGTGGCCGGATGGCCCCACATGCGGTGGTTCATCGCCGGGGCGATCGCGACCGGCGCCTGCGACGCCAGGCACAGGGTGCTGATGAGGTCGTCGGCGAAGCCGTGGGCGAGCTTGGCGATCATGTCGGCGGTGGCCGGCGCGATCAGGATCCGCTGCGCCCAGCGCGCCAGTTCGATATGGCCCATCGCCAGTTCGGCCGCCTCGTCCCACAGCGAGCTGCGCACCGGGTGCCCGGACAGGGCCTGGAAGGTCGCCGCGCCGACGAAGCGGGTGGCGTTTTCGGTCATGGCCACGCGCACCTGGGCGCCGGCGTCTTGCAGGCGCCGGACCAGGTCGGCCGCCTTGTAGGCGGCGATGCCGCCGCACACGCAAAGCAGGATGCGCTGGTCGTGCAGCGGCAGGGGATTGTCTTGCGCCATGGGCGGGCCGGAGCTCGTTCGGTTCTCGATGCAGGTTCGGAGACGATGGGCGATGCGGCCGCGACCAGCGTCGCGTCGGCGAATCCCTACATCCTCTCGGCGGTCTAGCTTACCCGATGCCCCGCATGCCCCCGATGCCGCCACCGGCCCGGCGCCGGGCAGGATGCGGCCATGAGAATCCACGAATGGCCGAGCGCGGAACGCCCGCGCGAAAAATTGCTCGCCCATGGCAGCGGCTCGCTCTCGGATGCCGAGCTGTTGGCGATCTTCCTGGGCTCGGGCCTGCGCGGCCAGGATGCGGTCGGCACCGCCCGCGCGCTGCTGACCGAGCACGGTCCCCTGCGCGAGCTGCTCGACCAGCCGCCGGCCCGGCTGGTCGGCATGCGCGGCATCGGCACCGCCCGCGCCTGCGCCCTCAAGGCCGCGCTGGAACTGGCCACGCGTTGCCTGCGCGCCGAACTCGACCGCGGCACCGCCCTGACCGACCCGGAGTCGGCCGGGCGCTACTTCGCCCAGCGCCTGCGCGGCCTGCAGCACGAGGTGTTCGCGGTGATGTTCCTCGATGCGCGCCACCGCGTGATCGGTTTCGAGGAAATGTTCCAGGGCACCATCAACGGCGCCGAGGTGCATCCGCGCGAGGTGGTCCGGCGCGCCCTGCAGCGCAATGCCGCGGCGGTGATCGTCGGCCACAACCACCCCAGCGGCAACGCCGAGCCCAGCCACGCCGACCGCGCGGTCACCGCCCGCCTGAAGGATTCCCTGTCCCTGGTCGATATCCGCCTGCTCGACCATTTCGTGATCGGCGACGGCCTGCCGATTTCGATGGCCGCCCGCGGCTGGGTTTGAGCCTGGAGGCTGGAGCGAGTAGCGAGGAACGAGGAACGAGCAAGGAGGAGTGAGGAACGAATACAGGCCGCTGGCACCGACCCGCCCAGGACGGCCCGCCCCGCTCGCTCCTCACTTCCCCCCACTGACTCCTACTCCGCCCCGCTCCCGCCGCCCGGGCGGGCCCGGAAGCTAGTAAAATGCGCGGTTCCGTACCGCCTAGCGAAAGCGCAGCCCCTGTGAAAGCCACCCTCCATGCGCTCGTCGCGCAGGCCATCGACGCATTGCGCGCCGCCGGCACCGTGCCGGCCGACCTGTCCACGCCCGATTTCGTCATCGAGCGTCCCAAGACGCGCGCCCAGGGCGACTTCTCGACCAATGCCGCGATGCTGCTGGCCAAGCCGGCGCGCAGCAATCCGCGCGAGATCGCGCAGAAGCTGATCGATGCCCTGCCCGCCAGCGCCGATCTCGCCCGGGTCGAGATCGCCGGCCCGGGCTTCATCAACTTCCACGTCGACGAGGCGGCCTGGCGCCGCCAGCTCGGTGAGGCGCTGGCGCAGGGCGCGCAGTACGGCCGCAACGCCAGCGGCGACGGCCGCCGCGCCGGGGTCGAATACGTCTCGGCCAACCCGACCGGCCCGCTGCACGTCGGCCACGGCCGCGCCGCGGTGATCGGCGACTGCATCGCGCGCGTGCTCGACGCCAACGGCTGGAACGTCGCGCGCGAGTTCTACTACAACGACGCCGGCGTGCAGATCAACAACCTGGCGATCTCGGTGCAGGCGCGCGCGCAAGGCCGCACGCCCGAGGACGCCGGCTGGCCCGAGGACGGCTACCGCGGCGACTACATCGCCGACGTCGCCCGCGCTTATCTCGACGGCGCCACCGTCGAAGTCGACGGCCAGCGCATCACCGGCGCCGGCGATGTCGACGATCTCGACGCGATCCGCCGCTTCGCCGTGGCCTACCTGCGCCGCGAGCAGAACGCCGACCTGGCCGCCTACGGCGTCGGCTTCGACGTGTATTTCCTGGAAAGCTCGCTGTACGAGCAGCAGAAAGTCGAGGAAACCGTGCGCGAGCTGATCGCCCACGGCCACACCTACGAAGAAGGCGGCGCCCTGTGGCTGCGGTCGACCGATTTCGGCGACGACAAGGACCGCGTGATGCGCAAGTCCGACGGCAGCTACACCTACTTCGTACCCGATGTCGCCTATCACCTGAGCAAGTGGCAGCGCGGCTACGAACGCGCGATCACCGAACTCGGCGCCGACCACCACGGCTCGCTGGCGCGCGTGCGCGCCGGCCTGCAGGCGCTCGACGTCGGCATCCCGCAGGGCTGGCCCGAGTACGTGCTGCACCAGATGGTCACGGTGATGCGCGGCGGCGAGGAAGTGAAGCTCTCCAAGCGCGCCGGCAGCTATCTGACCCTGCGCGACCTGATCGACGAAGCCGGCCGCGACGCGGTGCGCTGGTTCCTGATCGCGCGCAAGCCCGATTCGCAGCTGACCTTCGACATCGACCTGGCGCGTTCGCAGTCGATGGACAACCCGGTCTACTACGTGCAGGTTTCGCACGCGCGCATGTGCGGCCTGATGCGCCAGCTCGCCGAGCGCGGCCTGTCCTACGATGCCGCGCACGGCCTGGCCCAGCCGCTGGACCTGAACGACGCCGCCGCGCACGAGCTGATCGTCACCCTGCTGCGCTATCCGGACGTGGTCGCGGTCGCCGGCCGCGACCTGGAACCGCACCAGATCGCCGGTTATCTGCTCGAGTTGGCGCAGACCTTCCAGACGTATTACAACGACCATCAGTTCCTGGTCGACGACGACGCCCAGCGCCATGCGCGCCTGGTGCTGGCCGCGGCGACGCGCCAGGTGCTCGCGAACGGTCTCGAATTGCTTGGGGTGAACGCCCCGGAGGTGATGTAAGTGGCAGCACGACGCGGAAAATCTCAGGCCAAGCGCAACCAGGGCAACGACAGCCTGCCGGGCTGGGCCTGGGGCGTGATCGGGCTGCTGCTGGGTGTCGTGTTGATCCTGGTCGCGCCCAAGTACTTCAAGTCCGACGGCGACGGCTTCTTCCGTCCGCAGCCGAACCCCGACGCCCAGCCGGCCGCGGTCGCCGCCGACGAGGAACCGGTCGCCTCCGAAGAGAGCGGCGCGACGGTCAAGCCGGCGCGCAACGCCGACCCGGCCGACGCCCAGGCCGGCAAGAACGACAAGGCCGACAAGGAAGGCCCCGACTACGACTTCTACGACATACTGCCGGGCAAGGAAGTCGAGATGAGCGACGCCGAACTCGCCGCGACCGAGGCCGCCGAGGAGCAGCGCCGCGCCGCCCAGCAGCGCCGCAATGCGCAGACCGCCGCGACCCAGCCGCAGCCGGTGCAGGCCGCGACCGCGG
>NZ_JBPKJP010000105.1:0-13657 GCF_051217035.1 Lysobacter sp. 1R34A | reverse complement strand
TCGGCGGCGACCCCGGCCGCGGCGCTGCCGGCGACGACTTCGGGCAATGCCGGCCCCGCGGCGATGCCGCGCCTGGTCGCCGACGCCAGCCCGCGGTATCCGCTGCCGGCCTTGAACCGCAAGATCGAAGGCAGCGTCGAGGTCAGCTTCACGATCCTGCCCGACGGCCGCGTCGGCGCGCCCAGGCTGGTGTCGTCGGAACCGGCCGGGGTGTTCGACGCCGCCGCGCTGGCGGCGGTGGCGCGCCTGCGTTTCGAGGCCAGCGGCCAGTCGCATGCGGCCCGCCGCACCCTGAATTTCCGCCTGCCTTCGCGCTGAGGCCGGATGCGGCGGGCTGGTCGGCCGCGCCGGCCGCTCGCGCGGCGGCCGCGTCGGGCGATTGCGACGGGCGATTGCGACGGCGGACACGCCCGCCGGGGCGGGAGCTTGGCGGCCCGCGCGCTGTGCCGCCACAATGCGGCGATGGAAACCTCCGCACCCCCCGCCTTACTGGAAACCGTCGAACGCGAGACCGGCCCGGCGCCGAGCTGGAGCGTGCTGTGGCTGCACGGCCTCGGCGCCGACGGCCACGACTTCGCCCCGATCGTGCCCGAACTGCTGCGCCGCGACTGGCCGGCGTTGCGCTTCGTGTTCCCGCACGCGCCGGTGCGCGCGGTGACGATCAACAACGGCGCGCGCATGCGCGCCTGGTACGACATCCGCGACATCGGCGACCTGGCGCTGCGCGCCGACGAAGCCGGGGTCGACGAATCGGTGCGCCAGGTCGATGCGCTGATCGAGCGCGAGATCGAACGCGGCGTGCCGGCCTCGCGGATCCTGCTGGCCGGGTTCTCTCAGGGCGGCGCGGTCACCCTGGCCACCGCGCTGCGGCGCACGCAGCCGCTCGGTGGGCTGGTCGCCCTGTCGAGCTATCTGCCGATGCCCGATCGCCTGATCGCCGAAGCGACCGCGGTCGCGCCGAGCCAGCCGGCCTTCATGGCCCACGGCCGACACGACCCGATGGTGCCCTACGCCGGCGGCGAACGCGCCGCTGAACGCCTGCGCAGCCTCGGCTTTCAGGTCGACTGGCATGCCTATCCGATGGCGCACCAGGTCTGCGCCGAAGAGATCGACGCGCTCGGCGACTGGATGTCGCAACGGTTCGCCGGCGCGGCATGAGCCGGCCCTGACCATGGCCGAGTCCGCCGGCGAACACGAACCGTGGCTGCCGGACCTGTGCCGCCTGCCGCGGCTGGTGGTCATGCTGAGCATGGCCGAGCTGATCGTGATCGTGCTGGCGCTGGCGCCCGACGGCACCCGCTGGGATCTCGGCCGCTTCGTGTCCTCCAGCGCCTTCGCACTGTGGCTGGCGCTGGCGATCTCGGTGCTGCTGTGCGTGTCGCGGCGCCACCTGTCGCGGCTGCCGCCCGGCGTCGGCGGCTTCATTGCCACCGCCACGGCGGCGGCGATCGCCGCGGCGGTCGCGGCGGTCACCCACATCATCGACAGCGTCACCGGCATCGGCCTGGTGCCGCCAGGCATTTCGTTCCAGCGTTTCGTCGGCGGCACCGCCGCGGTGGCGATCCTCGCCGTCGGCGTGGTCCTGCGCTACCTCTACGTCAACGACAGCTGGAAGGCCCAGGTCCGCGCCAATGCCCGCGCCGAGGTCGACGCGCTGCAGGCGCGGATCAAGCCGCACTTCCTCTTCAACAGCATGAACACCATCGCCGGCCTGGTGCGCAGCGACCCGGTGGTCGCCGAACGTGCGGTGCTGGACCTGTCGGACCTGTTCCGGGCCGCGCTGGGCGCGTCCAAGTCCGACTCCAGCCTGGCCGAGGAGGTCGAGCTGGCCGAGCGCTATCTGGCGATCGAGCAGCTGCGCCTGGGCGAGCGCTTGCGGGTGGTCTGGCGCAAACGCGAGCCATTGCCGTGGCGGATGCCCCTGCCGCGGCTGGTCCTGCAACCCCTCGTCGAGAACGCCGTGCTGCACGGGATCTCCCGGCTGGCCGGCGGCGGCGAGATCGAAATCGAGCTGACCGAGCTCGCCGACGAGCTTCTATTGCGCATCCGCAACCCGGCCCCGCCCCCGGCCGACGGCCGCAGCGGGGCCCGCCACGCCCACAGCAGCATCGGCCAGCGCCTGCGGTATGCCTACGGGCCGACGGTGCGGATGACCGCGGGCTGGAACGAAGGCTACTATCTGTGCGAACTGCACGTGCCGACCGGGGTGGAGGCGCATAGCCGATGAAAGCGACGAGGGCGGCCATGAGAGTGGTGATCGCGGATGACGAACCGTTGGCGCGCGAGCGTCTGCGCAGCCTGTTGGCCGAGCGCGACGACGTCGAGGTCGTCGCCGAAGCGGCCGACGGCCAGCACGCCTTGCACGCCTGCGCCGAGCACCGGCCGGATCTGGTCCTGCTCGACATCGCCATGCCCGGCATCGACGGCCTCGAAGCCGCGCGCCACCTGGCCGCGTTCGAGCCGCGCCCGGCGGTGGTGTTCTGCACCGCCTACGACGCCCATGCTCTGTCGGCGTTCGAGGCCGAGGCGATCGACTACCTGGTCAAGCCGGTACGGGCCGAGCGCCTCGACGCCGCCCTCGAGCGGGTGCGCACCTTCGCCGCCGGCCGCGAGCGCCATATCGGCGGCGGCACCGAGACCGCGCCCGGGCAGAGCCGCAGCCACCTGTGCGCGCGTTTGCGCGGCAGCCTGCGCCTGATCCCGATCGAGGACGTGCACTACCTGCACGCCGAAGAGAAATACGTGATCGTCCATCACGCCCGCGGCGAGGACCTGATCGAGGAGTCGCTGAAGTCGCTGGAAGACGAATTCGGCGAACGCTTCGTGCGCATCCATCGAAACTGCCTGGTCGCGCGCCACGAGATCGTCGAGCTCAAGCGAGATTCCGAAGGTCATGTGCAGGCCGTGCTGCGCCACGGCAAGCAACCGCTGGAAGTCAGCCGCCGCTGCGTGGCGGCGTTGCGCGAGACGCTTAAGCATTTGTGATGCTTTTTCGGGACTCGGGACTCGGGACTGTGATTCGTGATTCGGTAGTGCTGCGCTCTTGGGGTAGAGCGACGCAAGCCGCGACCGCGTTGCTTCGGTCTCGCGGCGTCGGCCGAATCACTCGGTAGGAGCGGCGTAAGCCGCGACCAAGGAACGCGCCGAAACCGCACCAGGTAATGACGGCCGCCCTACGGTCACTCGCCGACGCTACGTCCCGCGTCCCCGATCATGGCTAATCCGCGACCGAACGGGCTCCCCGGCGGCCCATCCGGGCGGTTTTTTGATGCCGACCCCCGCCAGCGGCGATAATGCCGGCATGAAGACCCTGCGCATCGCCACCCGTAAGAGCCCGCTTGCCCTGTGGCAGAGCGAGCACGTCGCCGACCGCCTGCGCGCGGCGCATCCGGGGCTGGAGGTGAGCCTGGTGCCGATGAGCACCCGTGGCGACGAGGTGCTCGACCGCTCGCTGGCCGCGATCGGCGGCAAGGGCCTGTTCCTCAAAGAGCTGGAGCTGGCGATGCTGCGCGGCGAAGCCGACTGCGCCGTGCACTCGCTCAAGGACGTGCCGATGGAGCTGGAGCCGGGCTTCGCCCTGCCGGCGATCCTGGAGCGCGCCGACTATGCCGACGCCTTCGTCAGCAACCAGCACGACGGCATCGACAGCCTGCCGCTCGGCGCCCGCGTGGGCACCTCGTCGCTGCGCCGGCAGGCGCAATTGCGCGCGCTGCGCCCTGATCTGCAATTGCTCGACCTGCGCGGCAACGTCAATACCCGACTGGCCCGGCTCGATGCCGGCGACTACGACGCCATCGTCCTGGCCTGCGCCGGTCTGCAGCGTCTCGGCTTCGACGCGCGCATCCGCGCCCGCCTCGAATCGCCGTACTGGCTGCCGGCGCCGGCGCAGGGCGCGATCGCGATCGAATGCCGCGAAGACGACGTCGCCGCGCGCACCTTCTGCGCCGCGCTCGATCACGCCGACACCCGCACTTGCGTCGAAGCCGAGCGGGCGATGAACCGCGCCCTGCACGGCAGCTGCCATGTGCCGGTCGCGGCTTACGCGCGCCTGGACGGCGAACACCTGCGCCTCGACGGCCAGGTCGGTTCGGCCCACGACGGCCGCGCCGTGCGCGCCCACGGCGAAGGCCGCGGCGACGCCCCCGACTGCCTCGGCATCGAAGTCGCGCAACGCCTGTTGGAACAGGGTGCCGGCGAATTCATTGCCGATTCGCTGGTGGATATCGACGCGGATTGATTCGGGTTTGCTCGCCTCGAATGCGACCGCTGTTGCCTTAAGGGTAGGAGCGGCGCGAGCCGCGACATCGCTGCGACGGTCTTGCGGCGCTTCTCTCGTCCAATAGATCAAGATCAAAATCAAGATCAAACCCAAAGCTTCCGCCACTAAAGCGGCGGGTTACTTTCTTTTGTCTAAAGCAACAAAAGAAAGGTAACCAAAGAAAAATGCTTTTCTTTGAATCAAGGGCCTGCACGTTCGATGCCGATGCAGGGATTTTTCATACGGGACATCCCTGTCCCGATGAAAAACGGCGCGCATCCCTGCGCGCCGCCCTTTGGGTCTTCTATAACCTTCGCGAGTGCGAGGCGGCGCACAGCAATAGCCAAAGCCAGCAATAGGAAATCGGAGGGCGGCAGTGCGATCCCTGTAGGAGCGGCGTGAGCCGCGATAAGGGACGCGCAGAGATAACGAGGCCGGCTTCGTTCATCGTGGCGGCGTGCCCTCGCCGGGTAGGAGCGGCGCAAGCCGCGACCGCGATTCTGCGGCCGTCGGCGCGGGCGATCGGGGTTGCGTGGTCGCGGCTTGCGCCGCTCCTACCCCAAAGCAGACGCGAACCGTTTGCCGTTGCCGTTGCCATTGAAGCTTGGCGCAGCACCGAACTCGCGATCCACTGGGTGCGGATCAAAACCGCCGAATCAACTCGATCGAACTCTCGGCACTCTCGCTACCGCCGCCGCCATCGGAATCATGGCGAATCGCAAAGTCGGTTTCGAGTTTCCAGTAGGGCCACAGATCCACATCCAGACGCACCGACTGCTTGACGAAGGTGTCGCCATGGCCGCTTTCGAACTGCACGCGCTGGCTCCAGCGCGCGCGCTCGCCGATGCGCTGGCCGATGCTGACTTCGCCGCGGAAGACCGTGCCGGGACGGTTGATGCCGTCGTCGTGGAGCGGGGCGAGGCGGTAGCCGGCGCCGAAGCTCAGGCCGACCTGGGTCGGGCCGTCGCGCAGGGCCTGCACGCCGTAACGGGTGCCGATGCGGTAGTCGTTGGAGTACATCGCGCGGCTGGTGCGCGAGGTCGCCGGGGCGCTGACGCCGCCGATGTGGCGCTGCGAACCGGGCAGCACCACGGTGCGCAACGGCGGCAGGTCGAGCGGGTCGATCTCCGGAGGCTTCTCGCGCGCGGAGGTGGCCAATCGCCATTCCTCGTCGCCGCAGCGGGTCGAAAAACAATACAGGCGCATCTGCGCCGGATCGCTCGCGATGGCGATCAGCGTCGGGTCGCCGCCGAAGGCGGGGGTCGGCAATGTCACCAGGGGCGCGCCGAGGAGGGCGAGCCCGATCGCACCGAGCATCGTCTGGGCTTATGGGCCGGAACAGGCCGGGAATGATGCCATGAAACCGGTTACAGACACGAGACTTTGAGCACGCCGGGATAGCCTGGATTCACCCGCCGGCGAACCCCGCGAGCGCGGTGAAAGCCCCGCTGGGCGCGGCTTTGCGACCCGTCGCGGCGTTTCGGCGCGCGTGGCCGCGCCGCAGTAATCGCGCCTCAGTAATACAGCGTCACCAGATGGCGGGCCTCGGCGAAGAACAGCCATCGCTCGACCAGGGTGCCGGTCAGCAGCGACAAGGCCGCGAGCGGCATCGCGATCGCCGCGGCCGCCGACAGCGTTAGCGCGATCAGGCTCAGGACCACCGGCACGGCCGCGAACAGCAGCAGCGCGATCCGGCGCAGCTTGCGCCCGTGCTTGCGTGCCAGCACGTAGCCCATCTCGCGGGTGAGATAATTGTCTTCGGTATGCGGGCGCTCGAACACGTCGAGTTCGCGCTGCGGCAGGCCGACCGCATCGCCGCGGGTGACGGTGAGCGGGGTGCGGTCGATGTCGCGCCAGTAGCCCAGCTTGATCGCGGCGGTGACCAGCGCCAGCGGAATCAACGCGAAAGTCGCCGCACGCGCGATAGCGCCCGCGCCCGGCAGGGCCGCCAGCAAGGCGGCGCCGGCGAGCGCGGCGAAGGCGAGGTAGGCCGGCACCACCAGTCGATGGCGCCAGGCCGGGATGGGCTTCAGCGAGGCGTAGATCATCGCGGTGCAGATCACGGTGAGCGCCGCGCCGACGACCAGCGCGCCGGCCGCGATCGCCGGCCAGACGCTGCCGGTTTCGCCTGGCGCGCCCGAGAGCCAGGCCCAGGCCAGCAACGCCGATGCCGGTACGTAGGTGGCCACCGCCATCACGCCTTCGCGCGACAGCCACGAACTGCGCCATTGCGAGAACGCGCGCCAGGCGCGCATCGGCTTGCCCAGGTGCAGGGTCGAGCTGAGCAGGCCGATGCTGACCAGGATCAGCGCCAGCGCCAAGGCCATGGCCAGGCTGCGCGGCGGCAGCGCATCGCCGCCGCCGAACTGGACCAGCACGAGCGCGCCGAGCCAGGCCATCAGGCCATAGCCGGCGCCGGACAAGGCGGTGAAGAAAATGACCGAAAACGCGGGATGCATCAGCTACGGCTCCGGTACGGCAGAGCGGGGTTCATCGCGACAACATCCGGTCCAGCCAGCGCAGCACCGGCGGCAGCTGTGCGGTGTCCAGGGTTTCCGCCGGCGGCGCGGCCTCGGCCGGCGCGGCGCGGCGCGGACGCGGCGGCAGGTACTTGTTGGTCGGCTGATAGCCCAGTTGCGCCATCAGGTCGACGCCGCCGCGTTCGGCGACCAGTCTGGAAACCTTGGACTCGGGATCGCCGAGGTCGCCGAAATGCCGCGCCCGGGTCGGGCAGGCCTGCACGCAGGCCGGCTGGCGTTCGGACTCGTCGAGGTTCTCGTTGTAGATGCGGTCGATGCACAGGGTGCATTTCTTCATCACCCCTTCGACCGGGCTGTATTCGCGCGCGCCGTAGGGGCAGGCCCAGGAGCACAGTTTGCAGCCGATGCACTTGTCTTCGTCGACGAGCACGATGCCGTCTTCGGCGCGCTTGTAGCTGGCGCCGGTCGGGCACACGGTCACGCAGGCCGGCTGTTCGCAATGCAGGCACGAACGCGGGAAGTGCAGGGTCATCGCCGGTTGCGGCGCGGCGGTTTCGCCGCAGCCGCGCACCGGGTCGTCCAGCGGCATCGCCTCGGCGCGCGCGATGGCCGGTGCGGGCTCGTCCGCGGCGACTTCGTAACTGTGTACGCGGTTGAACCAGATGCCGGACGGGTCCTTGCCGTAAGGCCGCTCGTCGGTCAGCGGCGCGGCGAAACCGCCGGCATTCCATTCCTTGCAGCTCACCGCGCAGGCATGGCAGCCGACGCAGGTGTCCAGGTCGATGACCAGGCCGAGCTTTTTCTTCGACGGCGGCGGTAGATCGGTCATCGTTTTTTCTTTCCGGTAGCGAGCAACCACAGGCCCAGCGCGAACACGGTCAGGCCGACCGCCACGCTCGGCATCAGCGCGATCAACACCGGCGTGGCCGAGGTCGCGTGCGCGGCGGCGTCGCGGGTCGGGTCGAGGATGCCGAGCCCGAGCAGGATCACCAGGCCGAAGCCGAGCGCGATGCACAGCCAGCCGGCGAACAGGCGCGCGCTCCTCATCGGTCGCGCTCCCTGCCGGTTGCGGCGAGCTCGGCGCGGTCGCGACCCATCGCTGTTTCAATCCGGCTCATGCTCGCCTCCTGCGCGGCGTGCGCGGTCCGCTCGGAACTCGGCGCCATAGCGCAGCGGGCCGGGCCCGGCTTCGGCGAACGCGAGCGGCGCGAACTGCGGTTCGGACACGCCGCGTTCGGCTTGCGCGGCCTCGGCCTTTCGGATCGACACGCGCAAGTCGAACCAGGCCGCCTGCCCGGTGACCGGGTCGGCATTGGCGTAGTCCCCCTTCGGGGTGATGTCGGAGATCAGGTGGTTCATCAGGAAGCCCTGGCGGCCTTCCGGCGCGTCCTTGGCCAGGCGCCAGGCGCCGCGGCGCTTGCCGATCGCGTTCCAGGTCCAGACCGTATCGGCCTGGACGTTGGCGGCGAAACGCGCCTGCACGGTGATGCGGCCATGGTGCGATTCCATGGTGATCCAGTCGGCGTCGGCGATGCCGTGGCGCGCGCCCGTATCGGGATGCAGGTAGAGATAGTTGCGCGCGCTGATCTGACGCAGCCAGGCGTTCTGCGAGCCCCAGGCGTGGTACATGAACATCGGCCGCTGGGTCACCGCGCTGAGCGGGAATTTCGTCTCGACCCGATCGACCTGGGCGCCCTCGAAGGGCTCGTACCAGATCGGCAGCGGATCGAAGTAAGTCGCCACGCGTTCGCGATGCGCCGACGGCGGTTGCTGCGCGCCATGGCCTTGCGCGGCGAGGCGGAACTTCTGGATCGTCTCCGAATACAACTGCAGCACGATCGGGTCGGCATGACCGATGAAGCCCATCTTCTGCGCCCAGTCCAGATAACCGCGATTGGCCATCTTGTAATAGCGCGCCGCCTCCGGCACATGGCTGCGCCAGAAGCCGCCGTGGTCGATGTAGCGCTGCAACTGCTGCGGGTTCGGCTGGCCCTTGGCTTCGAGTTCGCCGTGTTCGCCGCGCCAGCCGGCGAGCAGGCCGATCCCCGGCGCGCGTTCGTGGCGGACGATGTAGTCGGCATAGTCGCGGTAACGCGGGCTGCCGTCGTCGTGGACCATGCCGGGCAGGCCGAGGCGCGCGCCGAGTTCCAGCAGGACCGACTGGAAGCCGCGCACGTCGCGTGGCTTGTCGTCGCCCCCCAGGTGCTGAGTCGCCGAGTCGACGATCGGATGGCGGATCGCGTCGCAGGCGGAGTCGGCATCGGAGATCGGCCGGTCGAGCAGGCTGATCGCGTCGAAGCGTTCGAGATAGGTCGTGTCGGGCAGGACCAGGTCGGCGAAGGCGGTCATCTCCGAGGCGTAGGCATCGGCATAGATGATGCGCGGGATGCGGTACTCGCCGTCTTCGCCGCGGTCGGTGAGCCAGCCGATGGTCTCGCCGGTGTTCATCGCCGAGTTCCAGCTCATGTTGGCCATGAACATCATGAGCGTGTCGATCTTGTACGGGTCGCCGGCCCAGGCGTTGCGGATCACGGTATGCATCATGCCGTGCGCCGACAGCGGATAGGCCCAGGAGAAGGCGTGGTCGATCCGGCGCGGTTGGCCGTGCGCATCGACGACCAGGTCCTCGGGGCCGTGGACGAAGCCGAGCGGGGCCGCGTCGAGCACGCCGTTGGGCTGGCGGGTCTTGCCCGGCCGGTTCGGCGGCGGGATCGGTTTCGGAAACGGCGGCTGATAGCGGAACGAGCCCGGCGTGTCGACCGCGCCGAGCAGCAACTGCAACAGGTGCAGCGCGCGGCAGGTGTGGAAGCCGTTGCTGTGCGCGCTGATGCCGCGCATGGCGTGCATGCTGACCGGGCGGCCGGTCATCTCGGCGTGCTGGCGGCCGTAGGCGTCGGTCCAGGCGATCGGCAGGGCGATGGCTTGCTCGAACGCGGCCTCGGCGAGCTCGCGGGCGATGCGGCGGATGGTGTCGGCGGGAACGCCGCAGCGTTCGCTGACCGCGTCGGGCGCGTACTGCGGGTCGAGATAGCGTTCGGCGACCAGGTGGAACACCGGCACCGCGCGGCGGCCGTCGGCCAGGGTGTATTCGCCGACCACGGCCGGCGCGATGTCGATCGCGTCGGCGGGGAGGGCGCGGGCTTGGCTCGCGCCGCCAGGCAGCTCTCGCGCCCAACACAGCGCACGCCCTTCGCCGTCGCGCGCGAACAGGCCGTCGTCGGCGCCGCCGGGATTGCGGATCACCAGCCAGTGCGCGTTGGTATAGCGCACGAGATAGTCCAGGTCGATGCGGTCGGCCTTGAGCAGTTCGTGGATCAGGGCGAACGCGAACAGGCCGTCGGTGCCGGGCCGGATGCCGATCCACTCGTCGGCGATCGCGCCATAGCCGCTGCGCACCGGATTGACCGCGACGATCTTCGCGCCGCTGGCCTTGAGTTTGCCGAGGCCGAGCTTGATCGGGTTGGAGTCGTGGTCTTCGGCCACGCCCCACAGCATCAGATAGCGCGAATGCTCCCAGTCGGGCTCGCCGAACTCCCAGAACGAACCACCCAGGGTGTAGAGGCCGCCGGCGGCCATGTTCACCGAACAGAAGCCGCCGTGCGCGGCGTAGTTGACCGTGCCGAACTGCTGCGCCCACCACCCGGTCAGCGCCTGCGACTGGTCGCGGCCGGTGAAGAAGGCCAGCTCGTCGGGGTTGCGTTCGCGGATCGGCGCGAGCCAGCCGGCGGCGATGCGCAGCGCCTCGTCCCACTCGATCTCGCGGAACTCGCCCTTGCCGCGTTCGCCCACGCGCAGCAGCGGCTTGTCGAGCCGCGCCGGCGAGTAATGCTGCATGATGCCGGCCGAACCCTTGGCGCACAGCACGCCCTGGTTGACCGGATGATCGGGGTTGCCCTGGATGTAACGGATCCGGCCGTCGCTGAGCCAGACCTTGATGCCGCACCGGCAGGCGCACATGTAACAGGTCGTGGTCTTGACCTCGTCGCCGGGCGAGGGCGACAAGTCGATGGCTGGCTCTTCGGGAGCGCGCTTTCGCATGCCGGCATTGTGCCTACCTGGGCGTGTCGCCGCGAGCTTGCGCGAAATCCGCGCTTGTGCGTCCGGGCGCCATCGCACTGCAACATTGTGCAGGTCTTGTGATCGGACTTGCGGCCGTGGCGGCCGGCGGGCTCGCGCAGTCGCAGTCGTTGCGACCGCATGGGTGTCTAATGTCACTACTGCGCCGGCGCTGCGATCCAGATACTGGTCCCGACTACGGACCTCGCTACCGGAGTCGTCGCAAGCTCATCGGTCGTTCATCGGTCGCGGGGAGTCATGCCGGTGCTGCCGGCCCGCCCGTTCGAAAGTTGCCGATCTGCCGTAGTTGTCCTCCCGGGCCCTCGTCCGCGCAAGCGCGCAGGTCCCGTGTCGGCGCGGAGGCGGGCTGCGACCCGGCCGGCCCGTTCCGGCGCCGCTCCGGCCGGCCGGGCGCTACGATCGGTCGGTAACCGCGGCGCCGGGGGCGGCGTTGCGGATATTGCGGGCTCGATCACGTACGATCCCCAAGTTCGATGGTGGCGGCCGGACAGCGGCCGGTGCCATGCTAGTTGCGACCCCACCGAATCCACTAGACATCGCCGACATGGAACGTATCGAACGCATCCACGCACTGCACCGGATTCTCACCGCAGCCCGGTATCCGGTCACGGTCCAGCGCCTCCAAGAGGATCTGGAGTGTTCGCGCGCGACTGTCTACCGCGACCTGGCCTACCTGCGCGACTACCTGATGGCGCCGGTGGTCGGTAACGGCGAGGCCGGCTTCCGCTACGACACCAGCGAAGGCGACCGCTTCGAACTGCCCGGCCTGTGGCTGAGCTCGGAAGAGCTGCACTCGCTGCTGGCCGCGCAGCAGTTGCTGATGCGCAGCGGCGGCGGGGTGCTGTCGAATGCGCTCGCGCCCTTGCAGCAGCGCATCGAGAAGCTGCTCGACGAACATGCCGGCGGCCGCCGCCTGCCGGTCGAGCGCGTGCGGGTGATTCCGCACCGCACCCGGCGCCTCGACGAGATCGCGTTCCGCGCCGTCGCCACCGCGGTGCTCGATCGCAAGCAGCTGACGTTCGAATACCGGGCGCGCTCGACCGATCAGCGCACCCGCCGCAGCGTGTCGCCGCAGCGCCTGACTCACTACCGCGAAAACTGGTACCTCGATGCCTGGGACCACGAGCGCGATGCGTTGCGCAGCTTCTCGGTCGACCGCATCAGCGCGGCCAAGGTCGGCGAAGACGCCGCGCGCGACGTCGCCGACGACGAACTCGACCAGCACCTGGCGTCGAGCTACGGCATCTTCTCCGGCGCGCCGAAGGGCTGGGCGACCATCGTCTTCAGCGCCAAGGCCGCGCGCTGGGTCGCCGACGAGCACTGGCATTCGCAGCAGCAGGGCCGGTTCCTGCCCGACGGGCGTTACGAGCTGAAGGTGCCGTACAGCGCCGGACGCGAGTTGCTGATGGACGTGATGCACTACGGCAGCGATGCCGAGATCGTCGAGCCGGTGGTGCTGCGCGAGCAGGCCAAGTCGATGCTGGAACTGGCGCTGAGCAACTACGGACGCTGATGCCCGGCGCCGACGCCCCGCATATTTCCCGCGACGAACCGGTCGCCCTGGTGCTCGGCGCGGGCGGTGCCCGCGGGCTGGCGCAGATCGGGGTGATCGAGGCGCTGCAGGCGCGCTCGATGCGCATCGTCGCGGTCGCCGGCTCGTCCAGCGGCGCCCTGGTCGGCGGCCTGTTCGCCGCCGGCAAGCTCGAGGTCTACCGCGACTGGCTGTACGGCATGAGCCGTACCGCGATGCTGCGCCTGCTCGACCCCGGCCTGGGGCAACCGGGCCTGTTCCGCGGCGAGCGCCTGATGCACGCGCTGCGCGAACTGACCGGCGAGCCGCGCATCGAAGACCTGGAGATCGAGTTCACCGCGGTCGCGGTCGACCTGATCCGCCAGCGCGAAGTCTGGCTGCGCGAGGGCGACCTGTGGGACGCGGTGCGCGCATCGATCGCGATCCCCGGGGTGTTCCCTCCTTATGAATTGCACGGCCGCGAACTGGTCGACGGCGGCCTGTTGGCGCCGTTGCCGATCGCGGCCACGCGTTTGTCCGATGCGCACCGCCTGATCGCGGTCGACATGCACGGCTGGCCGGAGCGGCCGCCCGGCGCGCTCGCGCTGCAGAACGGCGCCAAGGCGCCGGGCAGCGAGGTCGGCGAGTCGAAACCCTCGATGCTGATGCGCTGGTTCCGGCGCGGCGCCGACGAGGGCCAGAGCGGGGAACAGCCGCCGCACGAATTGGGTTTCAGCGAACTGATGGCGCGTTCGCTCGACATGATGCAGGCGCAGATCGCGCGCGTGCAGCTGGCCCTGGACCCGCCGGAGCTGGTCATCCGGATTCCGCGCGACGCCTGCCAGTTCTACGAATTCTGGCGGGCCAAGGAACTGATCGCGCTGGGCCGCGAAGAGGCCGAGAAGGCGCTCGACAAGGCCGGTTACTGAGTCTCGGCCGGGGCGAGCCGCCAGACCCGGCACAGCGCAAAGCCGACGCGCGGCACGGACGGCGCGCCGATGAGCGGCAACGAAGATCGCAGCCTCTGAGACGGCGCGGCGGGAAGGTGGCCTCACCGACACTTACGCCCGTTTTCGGAGTCTGGACATGACCGTCAGCACGCCTTCCGACCGTTCCGCCGATGCCGTCCGCGCGGACCTCGACACCGCCCTGCGCTACGCCCTCGCCATCGGCTGCCTGTTGGTGCTGATGCTGCCCGCCGCGCGCGGCAGCCATGGCGCGATCGGCTGGCTGCCGCTGTGGCTGGTCGCGATGCCGGCCGTGGCCTGGTGGGCGCTGCACCGCTTCCGCCTGCCGTCCTGGCGCCGGGCCGGAGACGCCGAAGCCGTCCTG
>NZ_JBPKJP010000104.1:0-13736 GCF_051217035.1 Lysobacter sp. 1R34A | reverse complement strand
GGCGACCGAGTACTGGGCTACGAACACCTTCGAAGGCGGTGTGGGTAACGACTCGCTGCAGGGGTATTGGGGCGGAGACACGTACCTGTTCAATCTGGGTGACGGCCAGGACACGATCCGCGACAACGGCTCGTATTCGAGCACCGGCATCTATACCGATACGCTGCGCTTCGGCGCCGGCATCTCGGCATCGGATATCCAGGCGAGTCGTTCCGGTAACGACTTGGTGTTGGCGCACGCGAACGGCAACGACAAGATCACGGTGCGGGACTGGTTCGTATCGTCCAATTATTGGCTGGAAACGGTGTCCTTTGCCGACGGCACCCACTGGTCGGCCTACGATCTGACCTACAACCTGGCGCAGGCCGGTACGGATGCGGCTCAATCGCTGATCGGCGTCAGCCGTTCGAACGCGTTGATCCGGGCTGGCGGTGGCAATGACACGATTGTGTCGTCCGACGGTAACGACGAGCTGCACGGCGAGGCCGGCGACGACACGATCAATGCCGGTTCGGGCAACGATACGGTTTACGGTGGCGCGGGCAACGACCTCATCGACGGCGGTCAGGGCGACGACGTGCTGGAGGGCGGCGACGGCGACGATGTGATCAGCGATGCGTCCGGCACCAACGTGATGCGCGGCGGCGCCGGCAACGACACGCTCAAGGCGACCGAGTACTGGGCTACGAACACCTTCGAAGGCGGTGTGGGTAACGACTCGCTGCAGGGGTATTGGGGCGGAGACACGTACCTGTTCAATCTGGGTGACGGCCAGGACACGATCCGCGACAACGGCTCGTATTCGAGCACCGGCATCTATACCGATACGCTGCGCTTCGGCGCCGGCATTGTCCAGGCCGACGTTAACTTCGCTAGAGTCGGGGATGATTTGCAACTCGATGTGGCCGGACAGGGCGACCAGCTATTGATCAAGGACTGGTATAAGGACAGCCATAGCTTCAAGGTTGAGAATATGGCTTTTGCGGACGGCTCGTCACTGAACTCAGGACAGGTTGACTCCTTGATATCGTCCATGGCTTCCATAGCTGTCATGCAATCCGATGCGCATTTCTCGCCGTTGCGCTCCGATGTTCCCTTGCTGTAAGCATTGCCTTAAAGCTGAATCCACGTAGTTTTGGCAACACGGAGGGGCGCTTTGGCGCCCCTCCTTAGCATTCGCCGACCAGCCGGATGAACGGGCGAGTAGGCTCCAAAGCTGGCGCTCGAGCGATGTCGGAGGGTTACACTGGATATGCTTGAAGACGATGGAGGCAGCGATGTCGCGGATCCGGATCGATGCTGCGGGTGTTTTCGCCCAACCGGCGGGGGGCTCGATACCCGATACATCGGCCGCAGGCGCGCCGTCCGCCAGAAGTTTCGTGCCGATGCTGCACGTCGCCCAGGTGCCGCGCGCGGTAGCCTTCTACGCCACCTTCGGCTTCGAGGTCGCCGACGCCCACCACGAGCCCTCCTGCGGCGACGACCCGGTCTGGGTGTTCCTGCACAGCCCCGGCGGCGCCGAGCTGATGCTGGTGCGGGCCGACGGCCCGGTCGACGACACCGTCCAGGCGGTGCTGTTCTATCTCTATTGCGACGATGTCGCGGCGATGCGCGAGCGCGTGCTCGCCGCAGGCATCGAGGCCGGCGCGATGGCGTATCCGTTCTACCGCCCCAAGGGCGAGTTCCGGATCCGCGACCCGGACGGCTACGTCCTCATGGTCACCCATTCCGACTGACGGTTCTGCAACCCCTTCTTCCCGAGTCCTACCCATTCTTCCGGAGCACGATCCGATGCCTCAGCTGCCGATGTCCCGTCCGACCCCGCGCGCACCGCGCCTTCCGCGCGTCGCCCGCCTGGCCCTTGCCGTCTGCCTCGCCTCGGGTTTCGCCGCCAGCGCCTTCGCGGCCGAGACCACGCGCTACCTGGCCCTGGTCGACGGCGGCAAGCAGGCCGGCCAGCAGGTGGTGACGCGCGCCGACGACGGCACCACCACGGTCGACTTCATCTTCAAGGACAACGGCCGCGGCCCCGAGCTCAAGGAGACCTACACCCTGGCGAAGGACGGCACCTACCAGACCTACCAGGTGCAGGGCACCTCGACCTTCGGCGCCAAGGTCGACGAGAGCTTCCGCCGCGACGGCGACAAGGCGGTGTGGAAGTCGCTGTCGGATTCGGGCGAGGCGGCGGTGTCCGGCCCCGGTCTGTACGCGCCGCTCGGCGGCACCCCGGCCGGCTTCTCGGTAATCCTCAATGCCCTGGCCAAGCGCAGCGACGGCAAGCTCCCGCTGCTGCCCAACGGCAGCCTGAGCGCGCGCAAGATCGACGAGGCGCAGGTCACCCGCGACGGCAAGACCGAGAAAGTGCAGTTGCTGGCGATGACCGGGCAGGGCTTCACCCCGAACTTCGCCTGGGCCACCACCGGCGCCGAACCGCGCCTGTTCGCCTTCATCTATCCCGGCTATCTGCAACTGATCGAGGAAGGCTGGCAGGCCAACGCCGCGGCCCTTGAAACCCGCCAGAAAGCCGCCGAGGGCAAGCTGCTGGTCGAGCTGCGGCAGAAGCTCGGCCACCGCTTCGCCGGCACCACCGTGCTGCGCGACGTGCGCGTGTTCGACAGCGAGAAGGCCAGGCTCGGCGAGCCCACCGACGTGGTCGTGACCGACGGCAAGATCGTCTCGGTCGGCAAGGCCGCGGCCTCGGTGAAGTACGACCGCAGCGTCGACGGCGGCGGCCGCGTGCTGATGCCGGGCCTGTTCGACATGCACGGCCACCTGTCGCGCTGGGACGGCGGCCTCAACATCGCCGCCGGCGTGACCACCGTGCGCGACATGGGCAACGACAACGCGACCCTGCAGCAGATGATCGGCGAGATCAAGGCGGGCACGCTGATGTCGCCGAACGTGGTGCCGGCCGGCTTCATCGAGGGCGAGAGCAATTTCTCCGCGCGCAACGGCTTCGTCATCAAGGACATCGCCGGCGCCAAGGCGGCCGTCGACTGGTACGCCGCCAACGGCTATCCGCAGGTCAAGATCTACAACTCGTTCCCGAAGGAACTGCTGCGCGAGACCGCGGCCTATGCGCACAGCAAGGGCCTGCGCGTCAGCGGCCACGTGCCGGCGTTCATGCGCGCCCAGGACGTGGTCGACCAAGGCTACGACGAAGTCCAGCACATCAATCAGTTGCTGTTGAACTTCTTCGTCGACGACAAGACCGACACTCGCACCCTGCAGCGCTTTTACCTGGTCGCCGACAAGGCCGCCGACCTCGACCTGGATTCCAAGCCGGTGCAGGATTTCATCGCGACCCTGGCGAAGAAGCAGATCGCGATCGACCCGACCCTGGCGACCTTCGAGTTCCTGCATCAGCGCGACGGCGAGCTGTCGCCGATCGTCGAGGGCATCGCCGACCACCTGCCGCCGGACGTGCAGCGCGGCCGTCGCTCGGCCGAGATGAACATCCCCGACGACGCGACCGCGGCGCGCTACAACAAGTCCTACGCCAAGGCGGTCGAGTTCGTCGGCCGCGCCTACAAGGCCGGCGTGCCGCTGCTGGCCGGCACCGATGAAGTGCCCGGTTTCACCCTGCAGCACGAACTGGCCCTGTACGTGCGCGCCGGCCTGACCCCGCCGCAGGCCTTGCAGGTCGCGACCTGGAACGCCGCCAAGGTCGCCCGCGTACTCGACGACCGCGGCTCGGTGACGGCCGGCAAGCGCGCCGACCTGATCCTGATCGACGGCGACCCGACCCGCGACATCGCCGACATCCGCAAGGTCTCGCTGGTGCTGCAGGGCGATACCGCCTACTACCCGAGCGAGGTCTACGACGCCCTGGGCGTAAAGCCGTTCGCCGCGCCGGCCAAGGTGACTGCGGCTAAGTAAGCGCCGGCTACTGCGCAGTGAGGTACGTCGCGGCGGAATGCCTGCGACGTGCAGGGCGCGGCGAGGCAGATCCCGCGAAGAGTCCCCTTCGAGGAGGGGGCTCTGGCTTGAGGATGGCAAGCGATCTGCCGTGCAGCAGCAAATCCCCCGCGCTGCAGGTTGGCTGCCTTCGGCACGGTGCGCCGGGCGCTGGCCCCTTTATCGAAGGGGACCGTGGGACTTGTTCTTGACGATTCTGAAACCCGCATCAAGCCTCAAGCCCGCCCAAGCCCCGAAAATTCAAGGTCCCATCCCGAAGCCCCGAGCCCCGAGCCCCGAATCCCGACTCCCGACTCCCGACTCCCGACTCCCGACTCCCGACTCCCGACTCCCGACTCCCGACTCCCGAATCCCGAGTCCCGAGTCCCGAGTCCCGAGTCCCAAGTCCCAAGTCCCAAGTCCCAAGTCCCAAGTCCCGAGTCCCGAGTCCCGAGTCCCGAGTCCGGCCGGCCATTCGAGCACAGGCTCTTTAATGATTTGGTAACATTCGCCGGTCAATGAGCCGCCACCGGCGCGGGCAGTCCGCGCCACGGCCGTCAAGGGACGGCCCGATCGCCCATCGCCGTACGCGCGTGCCCGAGGGCGCGGGGCGACGGCGGTTTCCCACGAACTGGCGCCCCACGCGCCGCGTCCATCGAGAAACCCGACCATGTTCCAGCACTTGCGTGCTCTTCGCAGCCCTGCGCCCCGTAGTCACGCCCTGGCCGTCGCAATCGGCCTGACCCTCGCTTCCGCCACCGTTTTCGCCCAGGAGCCCGTGCCCGCCGCGGCCGCGCCCGCCGAAGGCGAGGCCAAGACCCTCGATGCGCTGATGGTCACCGCCCAGCGCAAGGTCGAACGCGCCAAGGACGTCCCGGTCGCGCTGACCACGGTCGACCGCGAGAAGCTGCACGTGCTGGGCTCCGGCGGCGGCGACATCCGTTTCCTGTCCGGCCGCCTGCCGAGCCTCAACATCGAGTCCTCGTTCGGCCGCGCCTTCCCGCGTTTCTACATCCGTGGCCTGGGCAACACCGACTTCGACCTCAACGCCTCGCAGCCGGTCTCGCTGGTCTATGACGACATCGTCCTGGAGAACCCGCTGCTGAAGGGCTTCCCGGTGTTCGACCTGGAGAACGTCGAACTGCTGCGCGGCCCGCAGGGCACTCTGTTCGGCCGCAACACTCCGGCCGGCGTGGTCAAGTTCGAGTCGGCCAAGCCGACCCGCGAGCTCGAAGGCTACGGCCAAGTGTCCTACGGTACCTACGGCACCACCAATTTCGAAGGCGCGATCAGCGGCCCGCTCAGCGCCAACTGGTCGGCGCGCGCGTCGGCGATGTACCAGCGCCGCGACGACTGGGTGACCAACACCAACCCGAACGCGCGCAGCAACGGCGAACTCGAAGGCTACGACGAATCGGCCGTGCGCCTGCAGTTGCAGTACGACGGCAGCGACACCTTCAACGCCTTGTTCAACGTGCACTCGCGCCACCTCAACGGCACCGCGCGCCTGTTCCGCGCCATGCTGTTCAAGAAGGGTACGAACGATTTCGCCGACGGTTTCGACATCGACGAGGTCGGCATCGACGGCCGCAACTCGCAGGAGCTCGACAGCTACGGCGCCAGTGCGCGCCTGAGCTGGGAACTGCCGAACGACCTGACCCTGTACTCGATCACCGGCTACGAAACCGCCGACTCGTTGAGCCGCGGCGACATCGACGGCGGCGTCGGCGCGATGTTCCTGCCCGGCGGCAGCACCCCGGCCGGCATTCCGTTCGCCGCCGAGTCGGCCGACGGCCTGCCCGACCACCGCCAGTGGACCCAGGAATTCCGCATCGAATCGAGCTATGCGGGCCCGCTCAACTGGCAGGCCGGCCTGTTCTACTTCGACGAAGACATCACCGTCGACAGCCTCAACTACGACACCTTGGCCGGCGGCGTGCAGGCTGGTCATGCCCAGCAGAAGCAGCGCAACAAGGCCTGGGCCGCGTTCGGTTCGCTCGAATACGAGGTGAGCGAGCGCTTCAAGCTGCGCGGCGGCCTGCGCTACACCCAGGACAAGAAGGACTTCAGCGCCAGCGTGCTGCAGAGCGCTCCGTTCGGTGCGCCGGTGTCGGGCCCGTTCAAGGTCCGCACCGACGTGGACGACGTCAGCTGGGACATCAGCGGCGTGTTCCAGGCCACCGCGGACATCAATCTGTACGCGCGCATCGCCAAGGGCTTCCGCGCGCCCAGCATCCAGGGCCGCCTGCTGTTCCAGACCCCGCCGCAGCCGTCGGTCGCCGACGCCGAAAAGGTGATCTCGTACGAAGCCGGCCTCAAGGCCGACCTGTGGGACAAGCGCGCGCGTCTCGGCGTGGCCCTGTTCCGCTACACCGTCGACAACCAGCAGCTCAACGCGGTCGGCGGCGCGCTCAACCAGACCATCCTGGTCAACGCCGACAAGACCCTCGGCCAGGGCGTGGAAGTCGACCTCGACGCCTACCTCACCGACAACCTGATGGTCACCTTCGGCGCCAGCTACAACGACACCGAGATCCAGGACGGCAACCTGTTCGTGGCTCCCTGCGGCGGCGGTTGCACCGTCACCGACCCGACCGTGGTGCGCAACGGCCAGACCCTCGCGGCGATCGACGGCAACCCGCTGCCGCAGGCGCCGAAGTGGGTCTACAACGTCACCGCGCGCTACAGCCTGCCGCTCGCCAACGGCAACGAGTTCTACGTCTACACCGACTGGGCCTACCGCAGCGAGGTGAACTTCTTCCTGTACGAGGCCCGCGAGTTCCGCGGCAAGGACCTGCTCGAAGGCGGCCTGCGCATCGGCTACCAGTGGGACAACGGCCGCTACGACCTCGCCCTGTACGGCCGCAACATCCTCAACGAGAAGCGCGCGGTCGGCGGCATCGACTTCAACAACCTGGTCGGTTTCGTCAACGACCCGCGCATCGTCGGTGCGGAGTTCAAGGCGTCGTTCTGATCCGAGCCCGCTTGTAGCGTTACGAACGGCCCGCCTTGTGCGGGCCGTTCTTTTTTTGTGGGGTGAGTGGATGCGCTTGCGAGCCACTGGGCTCGCGCCTCCATGAACGCCCGGGCGCTGTGCGCCCTGGCCGGGCCGGGCCGGTGAGACTTCAGAATCATGTTTCGGTAGGGCCCTGGACCTCGCCTGGCAAGGACGGCGGAAAGAGCGTGGCAGCAGGCAGTCGCATCTCCCGTCTCGTCATCCCCGCGCAGGCGGGGGATGACGGCAACAGCAAGGACGCCAGGGCAGGCCTGAAACCGTGACGGCGGCGCGAGTCCGCGCCCGGTTCTTTGGCCGCGATCGCCAAGCCGTATCCAGCCCCCAGACACCGCCACCGCGAAGCGTTATGGTGCGTCCAGTTCCCAGGGAGTCCCCGCGATGACCACCGCCTACGATTTCTCCGCCGTCGACATCGACGGGCAGAACCAGTCGCTCGATCGCTATCGCGGCAAGGTGCTGCTGATCGTCAACGTCGCCTCGAAGTGCGGCTTCACCCCGCAATACACCGGCCTGGAAAAACTCGAGCGCGACTATGCCGCGCGCGGTTTCGAAGTACTGGGCTTCCCCTGCGACCAATTCGGCCACCAAGAGCCCGGCGACGAGGCCGAGATCAAGGAATTCTGCTCGCTGACCTACGAGGTGAGCTTCCCGATGTACGCCAAGATCGACGTCAACGGCGACCAGGCGCATCCGCTGTGGAAGTGGCTCAAGGACGAGAAGGGCGGCTTTCTCGGCATCGACGCGATCAAGTGGAACTTCACCAAGTTCCTGGTCGGCCGCGACGGCAGGGTGATCAAGCGTTATGCGCCGACCGACAAGCCCGAATCGATCGCCGCCGACATCGAGAAAGCGCTGGGCTGAGCGCGCGCCGCACATGGGTAGGAGCGGCGCAAGCCGCGTGGTCGCGCCGCGCGCCGCCCCCGTTCCGAAGCCGTCTGCTGCGCCGACTCGCCTCCACGCTTTAAAGCGTAGGAGCGGCGCAAGCCGCGCCCGCGTCAGCGCAACGACGTCGCCGGCGCAGACAGGCCAAGCTAGGCCGAGCCAAGCCGACGCACCGGATTGTGGCCGCGTCGCTTCTACCTGAAGCCATCAGGCGACCTCCGCTTGCGGGGTGCCTGCGCTCGCCGCAGCGACCTGCATCCGCTCGCGGCGCCGCGCCTTCAGGCCGAAACAGGGCCGCAGCCAGGGCACCCGCCGGATCGCTCCGTGCAACGCCCAGCAACCGAGCACCGTGCCAAGCAGGACGACGGCCGGCTCGGCCACGGCGCCCAGCTTCAACGGCAGCACCCAATACGCGATCAGTACGATCAGGCTCTGGTGCAGCACGTACCAGGGGTAGACCGCCTCGGTGGCCCAGGGCAGCCAGCGGAACGGGCGGTTGAGCAAATGGTGCGACCAGCCCAGGATCGCGCAGATCGCGGTCCAGATGTACAGGCTGCGCACGACCCAGATCGTGTATTGCACGCCGTCGGGCACCTCCTCGGGCAACAGCCGGATCATCGCCAGATAGGCCGCGAACAGCGCCAACGCCCAGCCCAGGCTGCGGCGGCGCAGGCGCAGCAATTCCCGCCACAGGCCGGCCTCGTTGCCGAGCCAATAGCCGTAGAGGAACACGCTGAAATAGATCGCGTGGCGGTACCAGTCGTGGATCAGGTCGCCGGTTTCCTCGAAATGCGGCTGCAGCAGGATCGAGCCGAGCGCCAGCGGCAGCGCCGGCAGCACCATCAGCTTCCAGCCGCGCAGCCCCGCCAGCGCGGCGTGGGCGCGGCGGCCGGTGCGGTTGCGGAATAGCGGCAACACCGCGGCGAACACCAGGGTGTAGACCCACAGATAGGCCAGGTACCACAGGTGGTTCCAGGTGAAGCCGTACTCCCAGCCGTCGAAGGCGCCGGCCGGCCAGGGCTGGAAGCGGTAATAGCGCAACAGGAAGTCGATGAAGCCCGGCTCGACCAGGCCGTTCGCCAC
Organism: Lysobacter sp. 1R34A; assembly: GCF_051217035.1. NCBI lineage: Bacteria > Pseudomonadati > Pseudomonadota > Gammaproteobacteria > Lysobacterales > Lysobacteraceae > Lysobacter > Lysobacter sp. 1R34A. The sequence continues at coordinate 4,858 of NZ_JBPKJP010000104.1, read as the reverse complement.
GCCCTGCGCATACGGCTGGATCGGCACGATCGCCAGGCAGCCGAAGGTCAGCGGCAGCAGCAGGCGCCAGCTGCGCTGGAGCAGGAAGCGGCCGAGCGAGCTGTCGCGCAGCAGGAAGTGCACCGACAGGCCGGAGATCAGGAAGATCAGGTCCATGCGCCAGCGGTTCACGAACAGCATCGGCAGCTGCAGGGCCTCCGACAGATGCGGGCTCTTGAGGTGCCAGCCCCAGTCGGCGACGTAGAGCATGCCCCAGTGGTAGAGGATCAGCAGGGCGAAGGCGAGGGCGCGCAGGGCGTCGATGTCGTATCGGCGTGGCATGGGCGGTCACGGCAGTGGCGGAGCCCGCAGCCTGTGGCGACAGGCGCTCGCCGGCGACGGCGGGGTGACCGGTGGCGGTCGGCGGGGACGAATCGCGGTCCCGGGGGACGACCGGTCGTCGTGTCCGACGGCCGCCGGGCGAGAATGCGCGCATGAGCCACGACGTTTCCCCGATCCATGCGGCCGCCGCGAGCGCCGCCGCCATCCACCCGGCCCATCCGGCGGTCCCGCCGAGCGCCTGGGACCGCTACCAACCCTGGCGCCGCACCGTCGAGATTCTGGGCTGGGTGATCCTGTTCGCGGTCAACGCGGTCGCCGGCAGCCTGACCACCTTGATGGACATCCGCAGGGCCGGCCTCGACATCCCGGCCTGGGCGCCGCCGGTGTGGGAGGGCAGCAGTTGCCTGGTCGCGTTGGCGCTGGTGCCGGCGCTGGTCTGGTACACGCGCCAGGTCCCGTTCCATGTCGATACTTGGCGCCGCGCCCTATCCCTGCACCTGCTCGGCAGTGTGGCCTGGTCGGTCGCGCACGTGACCGGCATGGTCGCGATCCGCAAGGCGGTCTACGCCGGCCTGGGCGAAAGCTACGACTTCAGCCCCTGGGCGACCGAGTACCTCTACGAATACCTCAAGGACGTGCGCTCCTACGCCTATATGGTCCTGTGGATCGAGGCCTATCGCCTGCTGATGCGGCGCTGGCAGGGCGAGGCCAGCGTGCTGACGGTCCCCGACGACGTGCCGGAACCGGCCGCGCCGGAACGGCCGGAGCGCTTCCTGGTGCGCAAGCTCGGCAAGGAATTTTTGATCGCCGCGGCCGAAGTCGAATGGCTGCAGGCCTCGTCCAACTACGTCAACCTGCACCTGCGCGGCCGCGACTATCCGTTGCGCACCACCATGGCCAGCATCGAGACCCAGCTCGATCCAGCCCGCTTCGTGCGCGTGCACCGCAGCTATATGGTCAACCTGGATTGCGTCGGCGAGATCGAGCCGCTCGAAAGCGGCGATGCGCGCATCACCATGAGCGACGGCACCCGAATCCCCTGCAGCCGGCGCTATCGCGGCGCGCTGCGCCAGGAGCGGCGCGCGGCCTGAGTCGGCGCGCCCGGGGTAGGGGCGGCGCAAGCCGCGACCGTGCCCACGCGACGGCGTCGCCGGCTCATGCAGATATCGCGGCCCCCAGGCCGGCCGGACCGACTTACTTCTCGACGAATGCGCGCTCGAACACGTACTGGCCCGGCGTGCCGATGCGCGGCGAGGCGGTGAAGCCGCGCTGGTCGAGCACGCCGCGGAAATCGGCCAGCACCTGCGGGCTGCCGCAGATCATCGCGCGGTCGTGCTCGGGGTCGAGCGGCTCGATGCCGAGCAGGTCCATCATCCGCCCGCTTTCCATCATCTCGGTCAGGCGGCCGCGCTGGTCGCGGCCGGCGTACTCGAACGGCTCGCGGGTCACCGCCGGGCAGTACTTGAGCTTGGCGGCGATCTGCTCGCCGAGGAACTCGTGGTGCGGCAGTTCGTTGACGATGTAGTCGCGGTAGGCCAGGTCTTTCTCGTTGCGCACGCCGTGACAGAGCACGACCTTGTCGAAGCGCTCGTAGGTCTCGGGGTCCTTGATCACCGACAGCCACGGCGCCAGGCCGGTGCCGGTGCCGAGCAGGTACAGGTTGCGGCCCGGGTGCAGGTCGTGGATCAGCAGGGTGCCGGTAGGCTTGCGCCCGATCAGCACGCTGTCGCCGGGCTGGATCGACTTCAGGCGCGAGGTCAGCGGGCCGTTCGGCACCTTGATGCTGAAGAACTCGAGCTGCTCCTCCCAGTTCGCGCTGGCGATCGAATAGGCGCGCAGCAGCGGCTTGTGCGAGCCGTCCGCCTGTTCGACCTGCAGCCCGATCATCACGAACTGGCCGTTCTCGAAGCGGAAACCGTCGTCGCGGGTGGTGGTGAAGCTGAAGTAGTCGTCCGTCCAGTGACGGACGTCCAGCACCGTCTCGGTGCCAAAAGCGGAGGACATGCGAGGATCGTTTCGGGTGTAGCGGGGCGCTCATTGTACCCGAGCGATGAGAACGGTTCTTAAAGGCAGGAGGGAGTGAGAAGAGCGAGGAGTGAGTGGAGAGGAGTGAGCAGTGGGCGAGAGCGGCACCGGTACCGGCGACGGCTCTGCACACTCCTCACTCCCGTCCGGCCCGAAAAACCCTGTCCTGTCAATGGGTTTCGCGTTCACGCCGGCATTGCGACAATCGCCCGGTCCCCCGTCAGCGGGGCTAAACGACTGGAAACGATGCAAGACAAGAACACGCAGTCCGCGCCGATCGCCAACAAGATCGCGCAACTCATCGCCGTCGAGATCGGCGCCCAGACCGCCCAGGCCCTGTCCGCCATCGCCTTGCTCGACGAAGGCGCGACCGTCCCCTTCATCGCTCGCTACCGCAAGGAAGTGACCGGCGGCCTGGACGACATCCAGCTGCGCGACCTCGAATCGCGGCTGCGCTATCTGCGCGAGCTCGAAGACCGCCGCGCCGCGGTGCTCGAAAGCATCGCCGAGCAGGGCAAGCTGACCGACGAGTTGCGCGGCGATATCGAGGCGGCCGACAGCAAGGCGCGCCTGGAAGACCTGTACCTGCCGTACAAGCCCAAGCGCCGGACCAAGGCGCAGATCGCCCGCGAGGCCGGCCTGGAGCCGCTCGCCGACGGCCTGCTGGCCGACCCGACCCTGAGCCCGGAGGTCTTCGCCGCCGGTTTCGTCAGCGAGGAAAAACAGGTCGCCGACGTCAAGGCCGCGCTCGACGGCGCGCGCGCGATCCTGATGGAACGCTGGGGCGAAGACGCCAGCCTGGTCGGCGAACTGCGGGGTTGGCTGACCGAGGTCGGGGTGATCCGCGCCCGCGTCGCCGAAGGCAAGGAGGCCGAGGGCGCGAAATACCGCGACTACTTCGACCACGCCGAATCCCTGGCGAAGATTCCGTCGCACCGCTTGCTGGCGCTGTTCCGCGCCCGCCGCGAAGAAGTGCTGTTCCTCGAACTCGAGCCCGGCACCGAGCCCGAGACCGGCCATGCCTACGCCGAGGGCCGGGTCGCGCTCAAGGCCGGCATCTCCGACCAGGGCCGCGCCGCCGACCGCTGGTTGCTCGACGCCTGCCGCCTGACCTGGCGCGCCAAGCTGCACCTGCACCTGTTGCTCGACCTGTTCGGCCAGGCCCGCGAAAAGGCCGAGGCCGAGGCGATCGACGTGTTCGGCGACAACCTCAAGGACCTGTTGCTGGCCGCCCCGGCCGGCCCGCGCGCGGTGCTCGGTCTCGACCCGGGCCTGCGCACCGGGGTCAAGGTCGCGGTGGTGGACGCGACCGGCAAGTTCGTCGCCCACGACACCATCTACCCGCACGAGCCGCGCAAGCAGTGGGACCAGTCCCTGCACACGTTGCGCGCGCTGTGCCTCAAGCACGGGGTCGAACTGATCGCCATCGGCAACGGCACCGCCTCGCGCGAGACCGACAAGCTCGCCGCCGAGCTGATCAAGCTCATGCCGGAAGCCAGGCTGACCAAGGCCGTGGTCAGCGAGGCCGGCGCCTCGGTGTACTCGGCCTCCGAATTCGCTTCCAAGGAATTCCCCGACCTCGACGTCAGCATCCGCGGCGCGGTCTCGATCGCCCGGCGCTTGCAGGACCCGCTGGCCGAACTGGTCAAGATCGAACCCAAGGCGATCGGCGTGGGCCAATACCAGCACGATGTCGACCAGTACCGCCTGGCGCGAGCGCTGGACGCCCGCGTCGAGGACTGCGTCAATGCGGTCGGCGTGTACGTCAACACCGCCTCCGCGGCGCTGCTGGCGCGGGTCTCGGGCCTGTCGAGCACGGTCGCCGAGAACATCGTCCGCCATCGCGACGAGAACGGCCCGTTCGCCTCGCGCAAGGCCCTGCTCAAAGTGCCGCGCCTGGGCGAGAAGACCTTCGAGCAATGCGCCGGCTTCCTGCGCATCGTCGGCGGCGAACAGCCGCTCGACGCTTCCTCGGTGCACCCGGAGGCCTATCCGGTGGTCGAACGCATCGTCCAGCAGTGCGGGCGCGAGGTGAAGCAGTTGCTCGCCGACCCGCAGTTCGTGCGCAGCCTGAAACCGGAAGCGTTCACCGACGAGAAGTTCGGCGTGCCGACCGTGCGCGACATCCTCAAGGAAATGGAAAAGCCCGGCCGCGACCCGCGTCCCGAGTTTAAGGCCGCGCGTTTCGCCGACGGCGTCGAGGACCTCAAGGACCTGCAGGTCGGCATGATCCTCGAGGGCGTGATCAGCAACGTCGCCGCGTTCGGCGCCTTCGTCGACATCGGTGTGCACCAGGACGGCCTGATCCACATCTCGGCGCTGTCGGACAAGTACGTCAAGGACCCGCGCGAAGTGGTCAAGGCCGGCGACGTGGTCAAGGTGCGGGTGCTCGAAGTCGACATCCCGCGCAAGCGCATCGCGCTGACCCGGCGCCTCGACGACGCCGTGCCGGCGCCGCGTCCGCCGGGCGCGGGCGCCGAACGCAGCGAACGCGGAGACCGCAACGGCGGCC
>NZ_JBPKJP010000103.1:0-13834 GCF_051217035.1 Lysobacter sp. 1R34A | reverse complement strand
GCCGCCGGCGGCGTGGCCGGCGCGGCGGCGGAAGTCGCGCTGTCGGATGGCGCCGGCTGCGACGGCGCCGCTTCGGCCGGCGTGACCTGAGCGGGCGCCGTGGCATCCGGCTCGCTGGAAACGAAGTGCGGTGCGACGAAGCCGGCGATCAGGCCGAGCACGATCGCCGCGATCCAGGCGCCGACGATGGTGCCGATGCTGCGCTTCTGCGCAGCGGCGATGACTTCGTGCCGGGTCGAGGCCGGCAACTGCGGTTCGACCAGTTCCCACAGCGACTCGCCGCTGTACAGGTCCAGGCCGTTGGCGACGCGCTCGGAATTGCTGTCGAATCGCCCCGTGGTGACCATCATGCCGCCGGCGGCGCCGTTGAAGCGGACCGCATCGGCGAGTTCGGCCACGGTCGCCGCCGACACTCGGTAGTCGGCGTCGCCGAGCTTGCACGACAGCAGCCAAGGCTTGCCGGCGCGCAGCAGGCGCAGCTCGGCCTGCGTGCCGCGGGCGAGGGACTCCTCGACCGATTCGGCTTCGAAGCCGCGCTCGCGCAGCGATTCGACAATGAGTCGGGCGAACTCGCGCCAGCGCATCTTCGCCAGCCCGGCGATGCCGGTGGCGACTTCAGTGCGATGGCGGCGGTAGGACCACAGATAGGCGGTGGACGCCAATCCGATCGTCAGTGCGACGGCGGCAGCGGCCCACAGGGAAAAACTCGACATGAAGCGCTAGGCCCATAAAAGACGCTGAGGATATACGGCCTGCGACATCTAGCACTTGTGCGAACTGAGACGCTGTTCGCGAAATTGACGTGTTCGTCGTCGGCCGTTCCATCCAGAACGACGATTCGGTGTCAGCGTGAAGTCCGAGCCATGGCACGGCGAACGCGGCGCGTTCGGTGCCGGCATCGCGGCGATCGGGCTGCGGCGGCCGCGGGCACAAGAAAGCCCGCCAGTCCGAAACCGTAAGGGGAGGGGAGCATACGGAAGCGCGGACTGGCGGGCTTAAACGGTGCGCCGCGGGTAATCCGCGGCGCGGTAAAGCACGGTTACGGTGCGACCGGCGGCTTCGGGCGCGCGATCGACTTGCGCGTGGCCTTCTTCGCCGCCGGCGCCTTCTGCGCCTTGGGCTTGGTCGGCGAAGCCTTCTTCGCGGTGGCCTTGGCCGGTGCCTTGGCCGCGGTGCGTGCGGACGGGGCGCTGCCGCCCTGGCGGCGCAGTTCGCGGGTCAGGGATTCGACGCGCTCGCTGAGGTCGGCCAGGTCGTCGCGGCCCGGCACGCCGAGCTTGACCAGGGCGCGCTGGACGCGCTCTTCGAACACCTTCTCGAGCCGGTCCCAGGTGTCGGACGCGCGTTCGCGCGCCTGGCCGACCTTGGACTCGACCGCATCGCGCAGCACCCCGGCCTGGCCGCCGGTGAACTTGCGCGCGGTCTGCTCGAGATTCAGGCCTTCCTTGACCAAGCCTTCGAACAGCTTGGTGCCCTCGGCCTGGGCGCGACCGAACGCGCCGACACCGGCCAGCCAGATCTGCTGCGCGGATTCGCTGAGCGTCTTGGACAGGCGCTCGGCCTGGTCCTGCGCGCTGCCCTTGCCGGCGCTGCCGCTCTTGCCGGTGGTCTTCTTAGCGGTCTTCTTGAACTTGGCGGCCATGGACGTCCTGTAATGAGTGCTATCGCTGTGCACTCAAGATGGCCCCCCTGTCTAGAGTAATCACACCAACCGCGATCGAGAGCGAGAAGTGAGAAACGAGGAGTGAAAAACGAGTGAAAGCCGACTCGTTCTTACTCGCTTCTCACTCCTCATCGCTCACTTCTCGCTCCTGGCCGCAGGGGCCGTCCTGCGCCGCCGCGGCCGCGGCGACGCCACCAGCCGGTCGACGTCGTCCAGCGCACGCCGCAAGCGTGCGGTGGTCTCGGTATCGCGCTTGGGCGGGGTGATGCCGTCGAGGATCGAGCGCTGCCGGTCGGCGATCACGTCCCGGCGCAGGCGCAGGCCGTGCGCGGCGAGGACCGGTTCGAGCACGTCGGCGCGCAGGTGCAGGTCGGCCAGGGTGTTGCGGTAGGCGATCTCGCAGATGCGCTGGCGCGCCGAAAAGCTGAAGGCGTTGGTGAAGAACAACTCGCGGTCTTCGGCGTTGGGCTCGAACACCAGTTGGTCGATGTCCGGGTATTGCTGGGCGTAGCGGGCCAGGCCGACCTGCATGCGCGATTGCAGCAGGGTGCGGAACGTCTGCGACAGTACCGCGGGCAGACCGCCCGCGGCCAGGCTGTTGTCCTCGGCGACCGGCACGCCCTGGTTATGGTTGAACGGCACCAGCGGGTTGATGCCGATCAGCAGGTCGATGCCGCGGTCGAGCACCACCGAGGCGTGCATGGTCCGGCGCAGTGCGCCGTCGACGAAATGGCGGCCGCGGATCTGCACCGGCGGATACAGCCCGGGCAGCGCGGCGCTGGCCTGGACCGCCTTGGAGATCGGCACGTCGCTCCAGTTGTCGCCGCCGAAGCGGACCGCATCGCCGCTGTCGATGTCGACCGCAACCACGTACAGCTCGGCCTCGAGTTCGCGGAAGTCGTTGCTGCGGCCGCGGCGGGTGAAGACCTCGCGCAGGAACAGCTCGACCTGGGCGTTGTCGAACAGGCCGTTCGGGATCAGGCCGCCGAAGCGGGTGATCAGGTCCGACCAGCGCGCCTCGAGCGGCGAGAACAGCAATTCGCGCCACCACTCGGTCGCCAGGCGCGGAAAGCTCGCCGCGCGCTTGACGTATTCGAGAAAGGCCGGGCGCATGAAGGTTTCCGGACGGAACTCGACATCGGCGCTGTCGCCGGTGACGAAGATCCGGCACATCTCCGCGGTGTCCATGCGGTTGGCCAGGCCGGCGGCGAGGAACGCGCCGCTGCTGACGCCGACGTAACAATCCAGGCGGGTGAGGTCGAGGCCTTCGATCGCTTCGTCGAGCGCGCGCAGGGCGCCGAGCTCGTACATGCCGCCGATGGGACCGCCGCCGGCGATGGCCAGGCCGATCTTCGGGGCCGAAGCTCCGGAGCCGGGAGCAGCTTGGGTGCCGTGGGCCGAACGTTTGCGGCTCGCCCGGTTCCGGGCGGAATGGAGTGACAGCATGTGATAGGCAGCACGGCCCGGACGGAATTGGTCGAGTGTAGCCCAGGACGGGCGAGGCACCAGAGGGCCAGGACTAAGGTCTGAGCCGGCTCGATGAATGCCGCATCGGTCGGCTGGCCGCTCGGCCCATCGCTCGGCTTGCGGAGGCCGGCCGGCGCCGCGATCATTCCGGCGATGGCCAGGGCGACCGAACATAGCCAGCGTCTGGGGTGTCTGCTGGCCCGCCACCAGGCCCTGCACGATCCCGTGCGCGAACCGCGCAACCGGCTGCGCTGGCTGCCCGAACTGCGGCTGTGGCAGGCGCGGCGCCTGGAGGCGAGCTTCGACCGCTTCCTGAGCGACCCGCGCCGGCGCCCCGCCGCGCAGTTCTTTCTCAGCGACGTCTACAACGACCGCGATTTCAGCCGCCGCGACGCCGACATCGCCAGGGTCCTGCCGATGATGCAGAAGCTGTTGCCGGGCTCGTTGCTGACGACGGTCGCCGATGCGATCGAGCTGGGCCTGCTGACCCACGCTTTCGACCTGCGCATGGCCGAGCGCCTGCAGGCGCTGGCGCCGCGTCGGCGCCGCCTGGACGGCCCGCTGTACGCGCGGACCTACCGCGCCTGCGGCCTGCCGCGGTTGCGCGGCCACCAGATCGACCTGATCGCCGCGGTCGGCCTGGGCCTGGGCCGGGCGGTGCGGACGCCGGGCATCCTGACCCTGCTCAAGCTTTCGCGCGGCCCGGCCAAGGCAGCCGGCCTGTCGGAGTTGCAGGGGTTCCTGGAGCGCGGCTTCGCCGCGTTCGGCCGGCTCGGCGACGTGCGCGAGTTCATCGCCGAGATCGAGCAGGACGAACGCGACATCGCCGAGCGGCTGTTCGCCGGCGAGGTCGATCCCTTTCCGCCTCTGGAGTGATGCGCGCCTGGACTGATCATCCTCCAGAGTGACCCGCGTCTGGAGCGACCGATGCGGCGACGGCCGTGCGGCGGCTCAAGCCAATTCGCGAACGAATGCCGGCAGGGCCTCATGCCGACGCGCGCTGCGAATCTTGTCGAAATACAAACGCTGCCCCGCCGATCGTGCATCGACATCCGACAGGTCGGCCAGCCGCTCGGCCGGTCCGCCGAGCGCCGCGAACAGGAAGAACTCCAGCGTTCAGCGTTTCGACCGCGCCGGTGGCTGGGCGAGTCAACCGCTACAGGTGCGGTCGCGCTCGATGTGGAACCATTCGTTTGCGCCGAACTCGCCCTCGACCTCCCAGCCCTCGCGTTCGAGGGCGTCCTTGAGCTCGATCAGGCGGGCCCGGGTCCTGCGTCGGCGTGGAGGCGGCTCACTTGAACCGTTCTTCCAGCACCCGACGGATTTCCGATTCGATCGGGCCCTTGAGGGCGCCGAGCAGGAAACCGAGTTGCGCGGTCACGTGCAACTGATTCGGCTGCAGCGAAATCTTGCCGTCGACGCCGCTGCGCACGAAGTTGAGGGTGTCGCCGACCCAGTCGTATTCGACATCGAAACGTTCGGCGAGCTTCTTCGCGACGTCTTCGACGGCTTTGCGGGCCTTGGCCGGTGCGAGCGAATGCGGGTGGCGGATATCGATGCTGGACATGGTCTGGGTTCTCCCTGGAGGCCGGTATTGTGGGGGCAGGGACGAGCGCATCCAAGCCTGAGCCGCGCCGCGCGAAGGCGCGATGTAGCGCCGCCCGGGCGCGGCGATGCGCGGGTATGCCTGCGAATGCGCCGCGGCGATGCGATCCGGCGGCGCCCGCGGGGTGTGAGCCGATTCGACAACCTGCTAGATTGCGGCGGAGTGAGCGCCCTCAAACTTCGATACCCCAACCGCGAACATGCCGACCTGGCCCTCAAGCCCGGGGTGCATGCGATCGGGCGCGATTCGGCCGGACGCACGGTGCTGGTGGAAGACGCCGGCGCGGCGATCGCCCAACTCAGCGTCGACCGCCGCGGCGTCTGGCTGCAGGTGCGCGAGGGCCTGCGCGGCCTGCACGTCAACGGCCGCCCGGTGAAACGCGTGGCGATGCTGCGCGCCGGCGATGCGATCTTTCTCGACGGCGTCGAACTGCTGCTGATCGACGACAAGCCCGAGCCCGCGCCGCCGTTCGGGGTCGACATCCCGGCCGATTCGCGCATGGTCGTGCGCGGCGTCGGCGGCATTCATCACGGGCGCTGCTACACCCTGGAGCAGCCGCGCCTGATCGGCCGCGCCGGCGATTGCGACATCCGCATCAACGAACCGGCCTTCGCCGACCGCCACGCGCGCCTGGAGGCCCATGCCGACGGCGTGGTGCTGCGCGATGTCGGCTCGGTCGACGGCAGCGTGGTCAACGGCCAGCCGGTGCGGCACGCCTTGCTCAAGCCCGGCGACCAATTGCTGCTCGACGGCCAGCACCGCTTCGTGATCGAAGCGCCGACCCGCCAGTTCAGCGCGGCCGAAGCCCTGCAGGCCCAGCTGGCCCAGGAAGCGGCCTCGAACGAAGAGCGCATGCAGCCGCCGTCGGCCCTGCCGGCCTCGGTGCGGCGCATGCCCTGGCTGCTGCTGGCCGCGGTGGTCATGGCCGGCCTGCTGAGCCTGCTGCTGCTCTACGGCACCCGCTGAGCTCCAGGTGTCCCCTGGGCCGAACCGCGCCTATCGCGCCGCGGCCCGGCGCCGCGTCCGCGCCTCGGCGACCTTGCGCCACAGCCGCCAGCCCAACAGCAGGGTCAGGATCGCGGCGTACAGCAGGGGCTCGCGGATATCCGACTTCACCAGCCACCAGAAATGCAGCACCGCCAGCACGGCGATCGGATACACGAGCCGGTGCAACTGCCCCCAGCGCCGGCCGAGGCGCCGCATCATGCCCTGGGTCGAGGTGACCGCGAGCGGGATCAGCAGCAGCCAGGCGAGAAAACCCACGGTGATATAGGGCCGCTTGGCGATTTCCTCGAAGATCTGGGTCCAGTAGCCCTTGAGGTCGAGCGCGAGGTACGCGGTCAGGTGCAGGCTGGCATAAAAAAAGGCGTACAGCCCGAGCATGCGGCGGAAGCGCAGCAGCACGGCCTGGCCGCTGAGTTGGCGCAAAGGCGTGACCGCCAGGGCGATCATCAGCAGGCGCAGCGCCCACAAGCCCAGGCGATGTTCGATCTCGGCGATCGGGTCGGCGCCGAGCCCGCCGCTGCCGGTCAGCACCTCGGCGCGGATCTGCCAGGCCAGGATCGCCGCCGGGGTCAGGGCCAACGCGTGCACGGCGACTTTGGCCCAAATCACGCCTACCGGAGTCCGGCGTTTTATCGCCTGTCCAGGCGGACGCCCGGAAGCAGAAGACGAGGCGGACGAACGCGCTACCGGCCCGGATTCCCGCGCCATCTCAGAACCAGGTCCGCAGGTTCATGCCGGCGTACAGGCCGGCGACCTGGTCGCCATAGCCGTTGAACAAGCGGGTCGGGATGCGCTCGGCGAACAGCTTGCTGCCGGTGCCGGCGATGCGGCGCTCGTTCTTCTGGCTCCAGCGCGGGTGGTCGACGCCGGGGTTCACGTTCGAGAAGAACCCATATTCGCTGGGCTGCAACTCGTTCCAACTGGTGTGCGGCCGGCGCTCGACGAAGGTGATGGCGATGATCGACTTGATGCTCTTGAAGCCGTACTTCCACGGCACCACCAGGCGCAGCGGCGCGCCGTTCTGCTGCGGCAGGGATTTACCGTACAGGCCGGTCGCGAGCAGGGTCAGCGGGTGCATCGCCTCGTCGATGCGCAGGCCCTCGCGATACGGCCAATCGATCGAGGGGTAGGCGATGCCGGGCATCTGCTTGCGGTCGGCCAGGGTGGTGAAGGCGACGTACTTGGCCTTGGAGGTCGGCTCGAAGCGCTTGAGCACGTCGGCCAGCGGCACCCCGAGCCAGGGGATCACCATCGACCAGCCCTCGACGCAGCGCAGCCGGTAGATCCGCTCCTGCGGGGTCAGCCCCTTGATCAGGTCCTCGAGCGAGAACTTGCCCGGCTTGGCGCAGGCGCCGCCGACCGCGACCGTCCACGGGCTGGTGCGCAGGGTCCGCGCGGCCTTCGAGGGATCGGACTTGTCGGTGCCGAACTCGTAGAAGTTGTTGTAAGTGGTGATGTCTTCATAACGAGTCGGCACCTCGTCGGTGCGGAACCCGGCCTGCATCTGCTCCGGGCTCGGCGCCGGCCGCGCCGGCGGCGAGGGCGGCTCGGCCTCGGCGCAGCCGGACAGGCCCAGGGCCGGGCTCAGGGCGAAGGCGGCCAGCAGGCGCCGGCGCTCGCGGTAGACCGCTTCGTCGGTGACCTGGGAGGAGGGGATAGAAAGTGCATCGCGCAATGACATGAGACAGCTCCGGGAGGCGAGTCCGAGTCCTCAACGCATACGGGACCCGATGTGAGGATAGAGGCAGCCAGCGGGGCAAAAGTTGCGCGAGAAACGGAGGCGCACACGGTGTTGCACTGCGGCATACTGAGGGGCCAACCCCCACTACGGAGTTTCCGATGTCCCGCGCTTTCAACTTTAGTGCCGGTCCCGCGACCCTGCCCGAACCGGTCCTGCTGCAGGCGCAGTCGGAACTGCTGGAGTGGAACAACGCCGGGGCCTCGATCGTCGAGCTCAGCCACCGCGGCCCGGAGTTCATCCAGGTCGCCGCCGAGGCCGAACGCGACTTGCGCGCGCTGATGTCGATTCCGGAAGATTACGCGGTGATGTTCCTGCAGGGCGGCGCGACCGCGCAACAGGCCTTGATCGCGCTGAACTTCGCTAACCCGGGCCAGACCGTCGACTACGTGGTCACCGGCCACTGGGGCAAGACCGCGCTCAAGCAGGTCAAGCCCTACGTCAACGCCAACATCGCCGCGAGCGGCGAGGCCGACGGCTTCCGCACCATCCCGGCGCGCGACGGCTGGAACCTGTCCAAGGACGCGGCCTATGTCCACTACACCGCCAACGAGACCATCCACGGCGTCGAGTTCCGCGACATCCCCGACACCGGCGAGGTGCCGCTGATCGGCGACTTCAGCTCCAGCATCGTGTCCGAACCGCTCGACGTGTCGAAGTTCGGGGTGATCTATGCCGGCGCGCAGAAGAACCTCGGCCCGGTCGGCGTCAGCGTGGTCATCGTCAAGCGCGAACTGCTCGAACGCGCCGGCCAGCCGCGCGCCGAAATCTTCGACTACCGCGCCCACGTCAAGGGCGAGTCGATGCTCAACACGCCGCCGACCTGGAACTGGTATCTGGCCGGCCTGGTGTTCAAGTGGATGCTGGCCGAAGGCGGTGTCGAAGAGTTCGCCAAGCGCAACGACCGCAAGTCCAAGCTGCTGTACGGCGTGATCGACAACTCCGGCGGCTTCTATCGCAACGAGGTGGCGGCCGCCGCGCGCTCGCGCATGAACGTGCCGTTCTTCCTCAAGGACGAAGCGCTCGACAAGCCCTTCCTGAAGGAGGCGCAGGACGCCGGCCTGATCTCGCTCAAGGGCCATCGCGCTCTCGGCGGCATGCGCGCCTCGATCTACAACGCGATGCCTGAGCAGGGCGTGCAAGCACTCGCAGCCTTCATGCAGGACTTCCAGCAACGGCACGGTTAAGCGGCCACGCCGGTCCGGTGCCGCATCGGCATCGGCCGCGGCTGCGAACGCCCGGTCAGGGATGGCCGGGCCGTGCGATCCGAACGCTACAGGTTGCGCCAGGAACGGCGAGGCAACCGCTTCGGTAGCGACGAGACGACAATGACCGACAAGTCCCGCAAGACCCCGAAAGCAGACAGCAAGTCGCCGGCCAAACCCGGCACGCAAACACCGGCCGCCGCCAAACCGGCCGCCGCCAAAAGCGCGACCGCAAAGAAGACCGCCGGCAAGCCGAAAGCGGCGCCCAAGGCAGCACCCGAAGCCGGCGCCGCGGCCAGTCCCGACCTGGCCCTGTTGCGCGAGCGCATCGACGGCATCGACCGCCACATCCAGGAACTGATCGGCGAGCGCGCGCAGTTCGCCAACCAGGTCGGCAAGGCCAAGGGCAAGCTCGCCGCGGCGGTGGATTACTACCGTCCCGAGCGCGAAGCCCAGGTGCTGCGCCGGGTGGTCGACCGCAACGACGGCCCGCTCAACGATGAAGTGCTGGTGCGCCTGTTCCGCGAAATCATGTCGGCCTGCCTGGCCCAGCAAGAGCCGCTCAAGATCGGCTTCCTCGGCCCGGAAGGCACCCATTCGCAGCAGGCGGTGTACAAGCACTTCGGCCACTCGATCCACGGCCTGCCGCTGGCGAGCATCGAAGAGGTGTTCCAGGAAGTCGAGGCCGGCAGCGCCGATTTCGGCGTGGTGCCGGTCGAGAATTCGACCCAGGGCACGATCCAGTCGACCCTCGACATGTTCCTGACCTCCAAGCTCAAGATCAGCGGCGAAGTCGAACTGCGCGTGCACCAGCACCTGCTGTCGCGCAGCGGCCGCATCGAGGACATCGAACGGGTCTATTCGCACCCGCAGTCGTTCGCCCAGTGCAAGGCCTGGTTGCGCGAGTACCTGCCGAAGGCCGAGAAGATCGCGGTGTCGAGCAACGCCGAAGCCGCGCGCCGCGCCCGCAATGCCGACGACGCCGCGGCGATCGCCGGCGCCAGCGCCGGCAGCGTCTACGGCCTGCGCACCGTCGCCGGGCCGATCGAAGACCGGCCCGACAACACCACCCGCTTCCTGGTGATCGGCCGCGAGCTGTTCACCCCGTCGGGCAACGACCGCACCTCGCTGTTGATCTTCATCAAGGACCAGCCCGGCGCGCTCTACAACGTGCTGTCGCCGTTCGCCAAGCGCGGCCTGAGCATGAACCGCATCGAGTCGCGTCCGGGCCATACCGGCCGCTGGCAGTACGCGTTCTTCGTCGACATCGGCGGCCATGTGCAGGAGCCGGCGATGCGCGAAGCGCTGGAAGAACTGGAAGAGCTGGCGCACGAAGTGAAAGTGCTCGGCTCCTACCCGGTGGCGATCGCATGAGCGCGCCGGCCCCGCAAGCGCAAGAACCGGCCAGTCGCCAGGGCAGGGACGACACCGACACGCCCGCTTACGACGAAGCCTGGTTCGCCGCGCGCGCGCAGGCCGGCATCCAGCGCCTGAAGGCTTACGACCCGGGTCACGACCTGGTCGCGCTGCGGCGCCGTTTCGGCGAGGCCCATCTCGCCGAGCTGGGCTCCAACGAGAACCCGTACGGCCCCTCGCCGCAGGCGCGCGCGGCGATCCTCGATTGCCTGCATGCATTGCACCGCTATCCCGATCCGCTCGGCGCCGATCTCAAGCGCGCGCTGGCCGCCAGGCATGGCGTCGACGTCGCCCAGATCCAGCTCGGCAATGGCTCGCACGAGCTGCTGATGCAGCTTGCGCAGGTGTTCGCCGGCCCCGGCGACGAGGTGGTGTTCTCGCGTTACGGCTTCGCCGTGTTCGCGCTCGCCACCCAGGCCGCCGGCGCGACCATGCGCATCGTCGAGGCCTTGCCGCGCGATGCGGCGATGCCCTGCGGCCACGACCTCGATGCGATCGCGGCGGCGATCGGCCCGGCCACGCGCTTGGTTTATCTGGCCAACCCGAACAACCCGACCGGTACCTGGTTCGGCCGCGAGGCGATGATCGATTTCCTCGACCGCGTGCCGTCCGAGGTGCTGGTGGTGATGGACGAGGCCTACGCCGAAATGGCCGACGCGCCGGACTACGCCAGCGCGCTGTCCCTGCTCGGCCGCTACCCGAACCTCGCCATCACCCGCACCTTCAGTAAGGCCTATGGCCTGGCCGGCTTGCGGGTCGGCTATCTGCTCGCCCAGCCGGGTTTGATCCGGGTCATGGACCGGGTGCGCGAAAGCTTCAACGTCAACGGCCCGGCCCTGGCCGCGTGCACCGCGGCGCTGGCCGACGAGACGCATCTGGACTGGGCCTGCGCGCGCAACGCCGAGCAGCGCGCCGCGCTCGCGGCGGCCTTGCAGCAGCGCGGCCTGCGCGTCTTTCCTTCGCAGACGAATTTCGTCCTGGTCGAGTTCGGTCCGCGCACCGCGCAGATCGAAGCGGCCCTGGTCGAGCGCGGCGTGATCCTGCGGCCGATGGCCGGCTATGGGCTCGCCGATTGCCTGCGGATCAGTGTCGGCTCGCCCGACGAGAACCGCCGCCTGCTGGCGGCATTGGACCAAGTGCTGACATGAGTGCGCTCATCGAAGAACAAGCGGCCTGGACGGCCGGGTCGGGTTCGCCCCTGCGCGGTTCGCTGCGCGTGCCGGGCGACAAATCGGTTTCGCACCGGGCGGTGATGCTCGGCGCGCTGGCCGAAGGCGTCACCCGCGTCACCGGGTTCCTGGAAGGCGAAGACACCCGCGCCACCGCGCGCGTGTTCGAGCGCCTGGGGGTGCGCATCGAAACGCCGAGTGCGAGCGAACGCATCGTCCACGGCGTCGGCATGCACGGCCTGCGCGGCGTCGCCGAAGCCCTGGATTGCGGCAACGCCGGCACCGGCATGCGCCTGCTTGCCGGCGTGCTGGCCGGGCAGGACTTCGACAGCGTGCTGATCGGCGATGCCTCGTTGTCGAAACGGCCGATGCGCCGCGTGACCGAGCCCCTCGCGGCGATGGGCGCGCTGATCGGCACCGAAGAAGGCGGCCTGCCGCCGCTGCGGATCCGCGGCGGCCGTTCGCTGCAGGGCATCGAATACACCTTGCCGGTCGCCAGCGCGCAGGTGAAGTCGGCGCTGCTGCTGGCCGGCCTGTACGCCTACGGCGACACCGTCGTGCACGAGCCGCATCCGACCCGCGACTACACCGAGCGCATGCTCGCCGCGTTCGGCTGGCCGATCGAGTTCTCGCCCGGCTACGCGCGCCTGAGCGGCGGCCACGTGCTGCGCGCCACCGACATCGCGGTGCCGGCCGATTTCTCCTCGGCGGCGTTCTTCCTGGTCGCCGCGAGCGTGGTGCCGGGGTCGGACCTGCATCTGCAAGCGGTCGGCATGAACCCGCGCCGCACCGGCCTGCTCGCCGCGTTGCGGCTGATGGGCGCCGACATCGTCGAGGAAAATCCGCGCGCCGAAGGCGGCGAGCCGGTCGCCGACCTGCGGGTGCGCTACGCGCCGCTACACGGCATCGAGGTGCCGGAAGCGCTGGTACCGGACATGATCGACGAATTCCCGGCCCTGTTCATCGCCGCAGCCACCGCGAAGGGCCGCACCACGATCCGTGGCGCCGCCGAGCTGCGGGTCAAGGAATCCGACCGCATCGCGACCATGGCCACCGGCCTGCGCGCGCTCGGCGCGAACATCGTCGAAACGCCCGACGGTGCGGTCATCGAAGGCGGCGCCTTGCACGGCGGCGAGGTCGACAGTCACGGCGATCACCGCATCGCGATGAGCTTCGCGATCGCCGCGCAGTTGGCCGGCGGCGAGGTCCGCATCGGCGACGTCGCCAACGTCGCGACCTCGTTCCCGGGCTTCGAGGCCCTGGCGGCGAAGGCGGGCATGCGGGTCGCTGCGGCCGGGTAGGGCGCAGGAGTGCTAGTCGCGAATGAAAAACGGCGGCCTTGGGCCGCCGTTTTGCTGTGTGGGATTCGCGATGGGTGATGGAAGCGATCGGGTTCGCCGTCGTCGCGGCCTGTCCTCGATGGTGGCCGGAAGGTTCTGCGTGAGTTTCGTCGTCGCCGGCCTTCACCCTCATTGTCGGTTTGTCCCGGCTCCGGCAGGAATCTTCGTCAGCGGGGCTTGAACTCCACCGGCTGCTCGACCACCGAGGCCACTTCGCGGCCGTCGCGGGTCGCCGGGCGGAAGCGCCAATCGCGCACGGCGACCAGCGCGGCGCGGTCGAGTTCGCGCGAACCGCTGTGGCGCGCGACTTCCACCTCTTCGGGCTTGCCGTCGGCGCCGACGTTGACCCGCAGGACCACGGTGCCGCCTTCGCCGCGGCGCAGGGCGCCGCTGGGATAGCGTGGCTCGGGATTGCCGGCGGCCAGCGGCAGCGCCTCGGTCGCACGCGGCGGCTCGGTCGTCGCGACAGCCGGGGCCGCCGGCTTCGCCGCGGCTTCTGCGGCGGCAGCGGCCACTGTCGCCTTGCGTGCGGCGACGACCGGCGCGGCTTCGCCGGCGGCCATGTTGCGATCGATCGGCGGGACGATCACCAGCGGCATCGCCGGGGCCGGCGGCGGCGCCGGCGGACGCTTGCCGTAGTAGTACCAGCCCATGAAGGTGGCGCCGAGCAGGAGCAGCAACAGCCACAGACCGGTCGAACTGGAGACAGTTTCGATCGCGCCGTCCTCGGGCGCCTGGATGGCGTCGAAGTCGGGCCGGTTTGGGTCGAGTGGGTGTGACGCAACGCTCATTTTTTAGCTCCTTTCCGCGGTTTCGAAGGCGAAAGCGCGCGCCGAGCTTCCAAGCGCGCTCGTTAGCCTGCGGTGAACGGAAGGTAAAGAAGTCAGGCGAGCGTCAGCCGGGCTGCGGATTGCAAGACACGGATCACTACTTGAATCACTGGTTGGCGTTGAAGGTGATCGGCACGATCACCGCATCGGCGACCGGGCGGCCATTGCGCATCGCCGGACGGAAGCGCCAGTGGCGCACGGCGGACACCGCCGCGCGATCGAGCAGGCGCGAACCGCTGCCTTCGACGATCTGCACATCGCCGGTCGAACCTTGTTCGTCGACCGACACCCGGATCCGCACCGTGCCGCCTTCGCCGCGGCGCAGCGCCTGCGCCGGATACTGCGGCGGGCGATTGCCGGGCAGCGGCGCGGCCGGGGTCTGCGCGGCGGCGGAC
>NZ_JBPKJP010000102.1:0-13877 GCF_051217035.1 Lysobacter sp. 1R34A | reverse complement strand
CCGCGCCGCGCCCGATGTTGCATCGCCGCGACGCCGCCCCGGGCCGCTCGGCCGGGCGCGCCGCCGGGTGACGAAATTTGTGCAATTCGTCGCGCCAGGGGCGCGAACCGACACACCTGGTATCGGTTCGGGCCGCGATGGGTGGCACACTCCATGTCTGACGCCTATCCCGGGGCCCCCAGCCAACCTGAACGCTTGACAAACGCGGCTCTGTAGCGCGTCCTATCGGGCGTGCGCCCGGCCCCGTATCGGACGGGTCTCGCGTACTTCAGGGGAGTTTTTGCCAATGATCGTCGCTAACAATGACCGGCGTAACAGCCGGCTGTCCGCTGTAAAGCAGGTCTCCGCCGTGATCGCGCTGGGATGCGCGCTGGCCGCCTGCGGAAAGAAGGAAGACGCCGCGCCCGCCACGGACGCGTCGCCCGCCGCCGCGGCCACCGCCCCGGCGGTGACGGCGCAGACCGCGGTCTCGGCCAAGGTCTCGGCCTTGTCGGTCGAGCAACTGCGCGAGGCCGCGCGCAAGGCCTATGTGGAGAACCGCCTGTACGCCCCGGCCGAGGACAACGCCGTCGAGTACTACCTCGCCCTGCGCGAGAAGGCCCCGGCCGACGCCGTGGCCTCGAGCGCGCTGACCGACCTGCTGCCGATGACGGTCATCGCGACCGAACAGAGCGTGGGCCGCGAGGACTTCGCCGAAGCCCAGCGCCTGGCCGCGCTGATCGAACGCGCCGACCCGCAACATCCGGCGGTCGCCCGCCTGAAGGCCAGCATCGGCGCTTCGCAGGAAGCCCTGGCCAAGCGCGCCGAGCAGGAAAAGCTCACCGCCGAAGAGCAGCTCAAGAAGCAGGCCGAGGTCGAGAAGCAGCGCCAGACCCAACAGCAGCAGCAACAGCAGCAGGCCGCCCAGCAACTGGCGACCCAGCAGGCGGCCGAACGCCAGGCGGCGACGCAGCGCGAAGCCGAGCAGCGTGCGGCCGAGCAACGCGCCGCCGAACAGCGCGCCAGCGAACAGCGCACCGCCGAGCGTCCGGCCCCGACCGAGCGTGCGTCGACCGCGTCGACCGCGACCCCGGCCAGCGAACTGCGCGCGGTCTCCACGCCGGCCCCGCGTTACCCGCCGGAAGCCTTGCGCGCCGGCCAGTCGGGCGAGGTCCAGGTCGAGTTCACCGTCGGCACCGACGGCTCGGTCACCGCCGCGCGCGTGGTCCGTTCCAACCCGGCCCGCGTGTTCGACCGCGAAGCCGTCAATGCGGTGCGCAAGTGGCGGTTCCAGCCGGTCCCGAGCCAGGTCACCACCCGGCGCACGATCGGCTTCAACCCGGGCGGTTGATCCGCGCGGCGTACGCCCTTGTCGCCAACAAAAAGCCCGGCGCGAGCCGGGCTTTTTGTTGGCAGTCGCCGGAAGTCGCGGCGACCGACTCGCTCCAGGGCGGCGAGGCAGCCGATCCGGATCGATCCGGCTGCCGGTGGCCTATCAGCCCGAAATCGCCAGCGTCTCGTTGTGGTAACGGCGCACCGCCGCGAACCACAGCAACGCCGCGACGGCGAAGGCCGTGCTCATGTACACCGCCCAGATCTGGCCCGGGATCGCTTCCTCGCGGATGACCTTGAGCAGCATCTGGTTCTGCGCCAGGAACGGCACCGCGAACTGCCACAGCTGGGTCTTGAGCGGGTTGACCATCAGCACCACCGACGGCACCGCCGGCAGCAGCATCAGCCAGGCCATGTGGCTCTGCGCTTCCTTCAGGCTCTTGGAGGTGGCCGAGAGGAAGGTCAGCAGGGCGGTGCCGATGAACAGCATCGGCGTGAGGATCAGCAACATCTTGAAGATCGCCAGCAGGCTCATGTCGAGCATGCGCCCCACGCCGTCGCTCATCTGCGCGCTGAGCTTGAACGCAAGCAGGGTCAGCAGCAGCGACAGCAGGCCGAACAGGCAGGCGGCGGCGATCTTGCCGCTGACGATCGCCGAGCGCGGCGCAGGCGTGGCCAGCAGCGGTTCCAGCGATTGGCGTTCGCGTTCGCCGGCGGTGGCGTCGATGATCAGGTAAGCGCCGCCGATGAACGAGGTCAGGATCAACAGGTAGGGCAGCAGCACGGACAACAGCAGGCCGCGTTTCGCCTCGGGCGTGGCGACGTCGCGGTCGCCGACGTTGACCGGCTGGCTGACGGTCGCGGCGATGCCGCGGGCGAGCAGGCGCAGCACGCCGACCTGGCGGCTATAGCCCTCCAGCGCTGCGCGCACGCGCCGGTTCGGGATCTCGGCGTCGCGGCGGGTGCTGTCCTGGACGATCTCGACCAGAGCCGGCTGGCCCAGTTTCCAGTTCTCGGCATAGTCCTTGGCGATGATCAGGCCGACGTCGTGGTCCTGGTTCAGGATCGCCGCGTCCAGGTCGGCCGGGGCCGGGATGGCGACGATGTTCTGGGTGGCGAGGAACTTGATCAGGTTCGGCGCGTGCTCGGCGCCGCGCACCGGCACCCGCAGTTCGGTGTCGAGCTGGGTACGGGTGCGTTTCTCGGCGATCGTGCTCAGGCCGAGCATGAACAAGGGATACAGCAGCGGACCCATCAACAGGGCCATGGCGAGGGTGCGGCGGTCGCGCGAGATGTCGCGCAGTTCCTTGCGGATCACCGCCCAGACGGCGGAAAAGGCCGAGGTGTTCATGCGTGCAGGCCCTCGTCGCTGCCGATCGCCTGGACGAAGGCGTCCTCGAGATTGTCCTGGCCGGTCAGCGCTCGCAGTTCGTCGGCGGTGCCGGAGGCCACGACCTGGCCCTTGGCGATGATGACGATGCGGTCGCACAGCGCCGCGACCTCTTGCATGATGTGGCTGGAGAAGATCACGCAGCGTCCCTCCTCGCGCAGGCCGCGCAGGAAGCCGCGCAGCGCCCGCGTGGTCATCACGTCCAGGCCGTTGGTGGGCTCGTCCAGGATCACGTTGCGCGGGTCGTGGACCAGGGCGCGGGCGATCGCGGTCTTGGTGCGCTGGCCCTGCGAAAAGCCTTCGGTCTGGCGGTCGAGGATGTCGTCCATGTCCAGCGCCTGCGACAAGGCGCGGGTGCGCTCCTCGATCAGGCCGCGCGACAGGCCGTGCAACTCGCCGAAATAGGCGATGTTCTCGCGCGCGGTCAGGCGCTTGTACACGCCGCGCGCATCCGGCAGCACGCCGAGCGCGCGCCGCACCGCGGCCGGGTCGCGGCCGGCGTCGATGCCGTCGACGCGGACTTCGCCGCGGTCGGGCCGCATCAGGGTGTAGAGCATGCGCAAGGTGGTGGTCTTGCCGGCGCCGTTGGGGCCGAGCAGGCCGGTGATCTGGCCGTCGCGGGCCTCGAAGTCGACGCCTTGCACGGCGTGGACGGTACCGGTCTTGGTCTTGAAGCTTTTATGCAGATCGTGAGCTGAAATCATGGTGTCGGGACTCGGGTTTCGGGCCGGGGAGCGGAGCTGAAGTTCGGGGCTCGGTACTCGGGACTTGGGACTCGGGACTCGGGACTCGCAGGGCATTCGCTGCGCTGGTCCGGTCGCCCTGCATCCGCCAATTCCGAATCGACTCATGGCTCCCAGCCGTTGAAAGAGACGAAGGGCGGCACATAGCCGAGCGCATCGAGGCAACGCGCGTCGAGCTTTTTGGCGTCGGCGGTTTCGACGAACTGGCCGAGCAGCTTCGGGGTGCAGCCGATGCGCAGCGCGCCGTGGCCCTGGCCGCGCAGGATCAGGTGACGGCCGTTGGGCAGGTGCTTGACCACCTGGTCGCCGTAGCGCGGCGGCGTGACCGGGTCGAGTTCGCCCGACAGCAGCAGGGTCGGCAGGTTCGACTTGAACGGCGCATGGAAGTCCTTCGGCCGCGAGCCGGTCGGCCAGACCTTGCACTGCGCGATCAGGGTCTTGGTCATGGCATCGCCCATCACCGTATCGGCGTCGCGCGGGTCGGGCTGGATCAGGTCGGCGTCCTCGGCGCAGATCACCGACAGCTGCATGCCGTAGTTCAGCTCCTCGCTGAGTTGGCTCTCGATCATCTTCGACAGCGCCATCAGCGGCGCGTAGCGGCCCTGGTCGGCTTCGTTCAACACCAGCGGCAACAGCGAAGCGGCTTCCGGCGCATACGAGAACATCCGGGTCAGCATGCCGACCTGGGCCGCGCTGATCGGCGCGCGCTTTTGTTCGCCGGTGTGCGGATCGCGGTAGTCGACTTCAACCGGCGTCTGCAGGCGCGCCATCAGCTGGCGCAGCTGTTCGCGCGGATCGGCGCCGAAGCGCGCCCGGCAGGCCGGGACTTGCTGGCACAGCTTGAACTGCAGGGCCAGCGCGTTGTCGAGGTTGCGCGCGTGGTCGCTGCCGAGCACCAGCTCGTTCGGTACCACCCCGTCGAGCACCACGCTGCGGGTGTGCTGCGGATAGCGCGTGGCGTACTGCTGGGCGACGCGGGTGCCGTAGGAAATGCCGACCAAGTCGATCTTGGCCGCGCCGATCGCGGCGCGCACCGCGTCGAGGTCGGCAATCGCGTCGCTGGTGGTGAAGCGGGCGGCATCGACGCCGAGCTGCCGGGCGCAGCGAGCGACCGCCTGCACCGCGGCATCGAACTGCGCGGCCTCGTCGCGATGGGCCGCGTTCTCGCCGGTGGCGTCGCGGCAGGCCAGCGGCGAGGACTTGCCGGTGCCGCGCTGGTCGATCAGGACGATGTGGCGGTGCTTGCGCACTTCGCGGAAGGCCGCGTCGACGCTGGGCCAGGACTCGGTCGCGGCCTGGCCGGGGCCGCCGGCGAGGAAGAACACCGGGTCTTCGGCGACGCCGGCCTCGTCGGTGGCCGGCAACCAGGCCAGGTTGAGCTTGAGCTTGCGGCCCTTGGGCTCGGCGGCGTTCTCCGGCACTTCGAACTGCGCGCATTGCGCCGCGATCGTGCCGCTGGCGTAAGGCGTGGACAGGGTGCACGGATCGAACA
Organism: Lysobacter sp. 1R34A; assembly: GCF_051217035.1. NCBI lineage: Bacteria > Pseudomonadati > Pseudomonadota > Gammaproteobacteria > Lysobacterales > Lysobacteraceae > Lysobacter > Lysobacter sp. 1R34A. The sequence continues at coordinate 8,941 of NZ_JBPKJP010000102.1, read as the reverse complement.
CGATCCGGCCGTAGTGGCGCTTGGCTGCGCTCGTGTCGGTGCGCTTGGCGCCGGCGTCGGCCGAACCGGCCTGGCCGCAGCCGCTCAGTGCGGCCGCCGCGAGCATCGCGGCGAGCCCGAAGACCGCGAGGCTGCGCGGTCGGTATCCGTATCGAAGTGGGTGCATGTCCGTTTCTCGTTCCCAGGCGGTGCGCCTTCAAGAATGACAGACGGGGGCGACGGGAAAAATGTGACCGGACCGGACGCACCGGTTTCTGACGGGACTGCGCGCTCGCCGCCATGGCCGGCTGCGCTGGGTCGCGCCGTGCGCGCTTACTTCGAGGAGACGTATTTCTCGCGGCGGATCTGCGGCACCGGCAGGCCGTGGCCCTTGAGCGCCTCGAAACAGGTGTCGACCATGTTCGGGTTGCCGCACAGGTAGGCGATGTCGCTGTCGGGGTTCGGCGCGAACTCTTCCAGGAACTGCTGGACGTAGCCGTGCCGCACGTCCGGGTGCGGCTGCTCGGGCAACTCGCGCGAGAAACAGGGCACGAAGCGGAAGTTCGGGTGGCGATCGGCGAAGGCGCGGAACTCGTCGCCGTACAGCAGCTCGATCGGCGAACGCGCGCCGTACAGCAGGACCACCTCGATGCCGCGGTCGCGGATCTGCGCCTCCAGCTGCGGCAGCATCGCCCGGTACGGGGTCACCCCGGTGCCGGTGGCGATCAGCAGATAGCGGCGGTTGGCGTCGGCCGGGTTGAGGCAGAACCGGCCGAACGGCCCGCTGGCCTGGACCAGGTCGCCCTCGTCCATGCCCTCGAACAGCGCCGTCGCGGCGCCGCCGGCGACGTAGCTGACCGCGATCTCGACCGTTTCCCCGGCGCCGAGCGCGTGGTCGTGGATGGTCGCCAGCGAGTAGCTGCGCTTGGTCGCGGTGCCGTCGGCGTACTGGAAGTGCACCTGGATGAACTGGCCGGGGATGTAGTCCAGCGGCTCGCCGTCGTCGCGCAGGAAGACGTAGTGGCCGACGGTCGGGGCCAGCATCCGGCGCGAAACGAGTTTGAGCGGGAACTGCTTCATGGAGATCGAGCTTCTGGGTCGTGTGCCTGGCGAGGCGCGGGGGGCGTTCGGGCGCACGGGGCGGCCGGGCGGTGGTCGGGCGGCCGTCCAGTGCAAAGTCTGGGGACTGTGCGGCGCTGCGCAACGCGGGAATTCGCAACAGTCTGTGACCGGAGCGCCACCGCGGGGCCGCCTATACTAAGGCATTCGCCGCGAGGCCCGCGGCAGGCTTCCCGAGAACACTCCGAATGACCCAGTCCCAGGCCGCGTCCGCAGCGGCATCGGCCGAGCCGGTGCCTGCCCTGCGCGTGCGCGCATTGCGCAAGACCTACGACAACCGCGTCCAGGCGCTCAAGGGCGTGTCCCTGGACGTGGCCCCGGGCGACTTCTTCGCCCTGCTGGGCCCCAACGGTGCCGGCAAGTCCACCCTGATCGGCATCGTCAGCTCGCTGGTCAACCTCAGCGAGGGCTCGGTGTCGATCTTCGGCACCGACCTGGCGAGCCAGCGCGAGGCGGCGATGCGCCTGATCGGGCTGGTCCCGCAGGAGCTGAACTTCAACATGTTCGAAAAGCCGCTCGACATCCTGGTCAACTACGCCGGCTTCTACGGCGTGCCCCGGGCCGTCGCGCTGCAGCGCGCCGAGGAAGAGCTCAAGCGCGCCCAGCTGTGGGAAAAGGCCCAGATGATGAGCCGCACCCTGTCGGGCGGCATGAAGCGACGGCTGATGATCGCCCGCGCCATGATGACCCGGCCGCGCCTGCTGATCCTCGACGAGCCCACCGCCGGCGTCGACATCGAGATCCGCCGCGGCATGTGGAAGACCCTGCGCGAGATCAACGCCTCCGGCACCACCATCATCCTGACCACCCATTACCTGGAAGAAGCCGAAAGCCTGTGCCGCAACCTGGCGATCATCGACCAGGGCCGCATCGTCCAGCAGGGGCCGATGAAGACCCTGCTGGCGATGCTCGACGTCGAGGGCTTTCTGTTCGACATCGACGGCGTGCTGCCGGCGGCGCTGCCGCAGATCGAAGGCGCGACGGTGGTCGCCACCGACGACCACACCCTCGACCTGGAGATGCCGCGCGCGATGGACCTCAACCGGGTCTTCGCCGCGCTCGGCGAGGCCGGCATCCGGGTGCGCTCGATGCGCACCAAGTCCAACCGCCTGGAAGAACTGTTCGTGCGCATGATCAACCAGCCCGAGGCCGCCCAGACGGAGACCGCCGCATGAGCCAGACCCTGCCCGCGGCCGTCGCCGAACCCACCCCGATGCGCCGCAACCTGGTCGCACTGGGCACCATCGTCCGCCGCGAGGTGATGCGCATCCTGCGCATCTGGGGCCAGACCCTGGTGCCGCCGGCGATCACCATGACCCTGTACTTTTTGATCTTCGGCGGCCTGATCGGCTCGCGCATCGGCGAGATGGGCGGCTACAGCTACATGGAGTTCATCGTTCCCGGCCTGGTGATGATGAGCGTCATCCAGAACAGCTACGGCAACATCTCCTCGAGCTTCTTCGGCGCCAAGTTCGGCCGCCACGTCGAGGAACTGCTGGTCAGCCCGATGCCGAACTGGGTGATCCTGTGGGGCTACGTCGCCGGCGCGGTGCTGCGCGGCCTGATGGTCGGCGTGATCGTGCTGTTGATCGCCATGTGCTTCACCTCGGTGCGCGTGCCGCACCCGCTGGTCACCCTGACCACCGTGCTGCTGGGCGCGACCATCTTCTCGCTGGCCGGCTTCGTCAACGCGGTCTACGCGAAGAAGTTCGACGACGTCGCGATCGTGCCGACCTTCATCCTGACCCCGCTGACCTACCTGGGCGGCGTGTTCTATTCGGTCAAGTTGCTGCCGCCGTGGGCCGAGGCGGCGACCCACGCCAACCCGATCTTCTACATGGTCAACGCCTTCCGCTACGGCCTGCTCGGCAGCAGCGACGTGCCGTTGTGGGTGGCATACGCCTTGATGATCGGTTTCGTGGTGGCGTTGTCGTCGTTGGCGTTGTGGTTGCTCAAGCGGGGCGTGGGTTTGCGCAGCTGAGGCTGCGCCTGCTGGAGGGGTTCGCAGCGCGGCATTCCGCCTTTGTAGGAGCGACGTGAGTCGCGACCGCGGGACGCGTAGAGGCGACAACGCCAATGTTGCCCATCGAAGCGGCGCACTTTCGCGAAGGGTAGGAGGGCGCAAGCCGCGACCGCCGTGCTCCGATCTCGCGTTGTCTTTGGGTTGCGACTTGTAGGAGCGACGTGAGTCGCGACCGCGGCCTTGCATTATCGCGTCGATGCCGGCCGCAGGCTGTCAGGGTAGGAGCGGCGCAAGCCGCGACATCGCTGCGACAGTCTCGCGGCGCATCGTTCATCGAACGATGATCAAAGATCAAGATCAAACCCAAAGCCTCCGCCACTAAAGCGGCGGGTTACTTTCTTTTGTCTAAAGCAACAAAGAAAGGTAACCAAAGAAGTTGCTTTGTTTTGAATCAAGGGCCCGCACGATCGATGCATTCGCAGGGATTTTTCATACGGGACATCCCTGTCCCGATGAAAACGGCCTGCATCCATGCAGGCCGCCCTCCGGGTCTTCTCTTGCCTTCGCTAGTTCGAATCGGCGCACAGCAACGGCAACATCTTCACGGCAACCGCAACCGCAACCGCAACCGCAACCGCAACCGCAACCGCAACGGCAACGGCAACGGCAACGGCAGTACAGCACGCAGCCGCGACTGAACGCGTTCTTGCCGCCATTGACCCCTCATGCACTCCGCATGCGTTACAACCTCGCACGCACCGGCCTCGATGGACCGGCCCACGTTACCCAGGAGAACCCCATGCGCCTGATGCCTCTCGCTGCGATCCTGTCGATCGTCTTCGCCGCCGGTTGCGCGGCACCCGACCAGGCCAAGGACACGGTCGGCGCCGACGCGCCCTCGACGCCGGCGGGCGATCCGGGGCCGGCGGGCCGGCCGATGGGCAAGATCGGCGCCGACCAGGTCGGCAAGGTCAGCCCGGTGCCGGCGTTCAAGGGCTACGGCGAACACTGGGGCATCGACATCCAGGCCAGCGGCGGAATGGCGCACAAGGTCGAGCTGACCTGGGGCAGCGGCAGCGAGCGGGCCAGCGGCACGGTCGATTACAAGGGCCCGCCGGCCGATGCGGCAAATTCTTCGATCGTGCTCAGCGGCGAGTTGGCGACCAAGGCAGGCGCCAAGCCGATGGTGGTCGAGATCAGCCGCAAGGACTGCACCGACGACGGCGACCGCCCGCACGCGCACAGCGTGCAGGTCACCGTCGAGGGCCTGCCGCCGATGCGCGGTTGCGGCGACCTCGCGGTGTACTGAGCGTCGGCGCCGCCTACCTCAGCGAACGCACGCCCGCTGCGAGCGGGCCTGCATGACGAGGCCCGCTGTAACGAGGCCTGCTGTAACGAGCATGCTCGCCGTGCAATCCAGGCCCTGGCGTCAGGCCTGCACCGCCGGATAGCGCCGGCGGTGCAGCCACACCACCAGCAACGCCGAGAGCACCGGGGCGGCGAACAACAGCAGCAATACGATCACCAGCAGCTCGGCCATGCCGAGCCGGTCGCCCAGGATCACCAGCGGCAGCGCCGGCAGCACGATCAGCAACGGCGTCAGCAGGGCGGAGACCAGGGCCGGCATCGTGCCGCTGCCGCGGCGCGCCGGCAGCAGGGCCCAGCACAGGCCGTGCACGGCGCCGATCGCGAGCGCGGCGATGGTCATGCCATGGCGCTGGTCGCTGTCGCTCAGGGCGGCGAAGCGGCTGGCGGTGTGCTGCAGCAGCAACAGCACGCCGGTGCAGACGCCGAACGCGACCAGTGCGCCGAGCAGGCGCCGCTGCCCGCCGCTCCAGGCCACCGGGGTGGGGCCGCGTCCGCCGACCGCGAAGGCGATCGTCAGACCGATCGCCGAGGTGACCGCCACCTTGGCGGCGTTGAGCGGCGGCAGCCAGCGATACAGTTCGGTCGCCGGCACGCTGTCGCTCAGAGCCTGCATGGTTTGCAGCACCGCGATCGACCACAGATAGCCCAGCCCGAACACCAGCGCCACCGCGACCAGCAGCGCGGCCCAGGCGCGTCGCGGCGGGCCGCGGCGCGCGATGATCGCGCTGGCCAGGACGAGGTTGACGCCGATCAACAGGCCGATGCCGCACAGCCACTCCAGCCAGGCGAACAGCTGCGAACTGGCGCCGTCGGCGCCTTCGGGCAGCGGATGCTCGATCTGCGAGACCAGGAAGAACGCAGCGGTCAGCACGAACACGCAGGCGGCGAGCGCGAGCGGAAACCAGGCGGGCGACCGCGATGCGGGGTGATCCATGAAGTCGGTCCTTGCGGGGCAGGCGAGCAGCGAGGGAGGCGGTCGTCAGCGCCGTGCGAAAGGCGCGCGACGGCCGGCGAAGGCGGCTCAGTCTAGTGCCTGTCCCGTCGCCATCCCAGGACGCTGTCCTCAAGCCGCGCCGTGCCGCGTTGATGGAGGCTGACGCCGCCTTTCCTGTTGCCGCGGCAGTCTTCCCCGCACCGTCGTTTCGCCTTCATCGCGGCCACGGGCCACCGCCCGGCACGACGACGGCGCTTCACGGCGGCGGTGAAGCTGCGTTGGTAGCGGTATCGGCGGCACCACGTCGCCCCTACAGGAGTCTCTTATGCGCATCATGTTCGCCGCCGTCGCCGGATTGGGCCTGGCCGCCGCTCTCGCAGCCGCGTCCGCATCCGCCCAGCAGATCACTTTCCCGGCGCCGGTCTTCCGCGGCGGCAATGCCACCGACTGGAACGTGGCGATGACCACCCAGCAGGATTTTTCGATCGACTATGCCCTGACCGTGCCGGAGTCGACGAGGCTGCTGAAAGGCAAGCTGCAGCAGAAGGCGGCCTCGGGCATGGGCGATTACCTGCTGGTCGGTAAGCTCGGCGACGGCACCGCTGCGCCCGGCCTGACCACGAAGCTGGCGCCGGTGCCGCTCGGCAAACAGTGCAAGGACGCCAAGGGCAACACCCGCGGCAAATACGGCCCGTATACCTACGTCGTCGTGCTCACGCCGGCCAAGCTCGGTCCGTGGAAGGTATGGAAGGGCTGCGGCAACTTCACCATGAACTGAGTTCGCCGGCCCGAGGGGCTTCAACCGGCGGCGTGCGCGCTCACGCCGCCGGCAGCCGGAAGAAGGCGGTGGCGGCGGCGGTGCTGTTGGCCGCGGTCGTCGCCACGTCTTCGCCGCGGTCGCGGGCGAGTTCCTCGACGATGTGGGCCAAGTACATCGGTTCGTTGCGCCGGTGCGACGGCGCCGGTTTGATCGTGCGCGGCAACAGATACGGCGCATCGGTCTCGATCATCAACCGCGAAGCCGGGATGTGCTTGACCAGTTCGCGCAGATGCAGGCCGCGGCGCTCGTCGCACAGCCAGCCGGTGATGCCGACGTACCAGTCCTGGTCGAGGTAATCGAACAGCTCCTCGCGCGTGCCGGTGAAGCAATGCACCACCGCCGGGCCGAGTTTGCCGTCGAAGTTGCGCATCATCGCCATGAAATCGGCGTGCGCGTCGCGCTGGTGCAGGAACAGCGGCTTGCCGATGTCGACCGCGGTCTGCAACTGCATCTCGAAGGCGCGCCGCTGCGCCGGGCGCGGCGAGAAGTCGCGGAAATAATCCAGCCCGCATTCGCCGACCGCGACCACCTCGTCGTGCGTCAGCAGCGCGCGCATCTCGGCATCGCATTCGGCGGTGTATTCGCTGGCGTGGTGCGGGTGCACGCCGGCGGTCGCGAACAGCTCGCCCGGGTGACGGCGTGCCAGCTCGAGCGCCTGCGGCGAATGCTCGCGGCTGGCGCCGGTGATCACCATGCGCGCCACCCCGGCCTCGCGTGCGCGCTGCAGCACGGCGTCGCGGTCGTGGTCGAAACTGTCGTGGGTCAGGTTGGCGCCGATGTCGATCAGTTGCATGAGGCTGGTGTCGCGGAAACAGCGCGCAGTGTAGGCGCTGGGCCGGGCCAGCCCAAGTTCTCCGCCGCCGCCCGGGCCGCACGGTCGGCGCCAGGGTCCGCCGCGACGGTCGCGGGCAATCGATTCACGACGGCGGCGACACGGCGTTATGCCCTTCGAAGGCGGCCGGCCGGTCGCCATGGGGACATCGCAATGCGCATCATCTCGACGATCTTCGCGCTGGGACTGGCATCGCTGCTCGCCGGCCTGCCGGCATCCGCACCCGCCGAGTCCAAGCCGAAATACGACTTTCCGAAGGCGGGCTTCGACGGCGGCAACTACGGTCAGGCCGGCTGGAGCATCCAGCTCAAGCGCAGCGGCCCCGGCCAAGTGGTGTTCGATCTCGCCCTTCCGCGCGGAGTCCGTGCGGCCCACGGCACGTTGACCTCGGTGGAGCCCGAGCCGGGTCCGCTCGATCTGAGTGCGAAGTACGCCCTGTCCGGGACCCAGAGCATCGCCGGCGAATCGCAGACCTTGCTGGTCATGCTCACGCCGAGCACCAAGGACAAACCCTGCCAGGACACCAAGCGCAAGAAGTACAGCCAGGCGATCCTGGTCTTCATCGGCGATATCGAGGACGGTGGCCGCCTCCTTTACGGCTGCGGCGAGTTCGCCAAGGACTGAGCGCGCCCGGTCCGCGCAGCAATGCAGGGCGGCCGCAGCGGCATCGCAAGCGCGTACAGCTCGCGCGCCCGGATCGGCGCCGCGCACCGTATCCTTGCGCGCGTGAACGCCGCCGAATTCCCGATCGATTCCCTGCTGCCGTCGATCCGCGACAGCCTGGCCGCGCATCCGCGCCTGGTGCTGGAAGCGCCGCCGGGCGCGGGCAAGACCACCCAGGTGCCGCCGGCGCTGCTCGATGCGCCCTGGCTGCAGGGCCAGCGCATCGTCATGCTGGAACCGCGCCGGGTCGCCGCGCGCGCCGCCGCGCAGTTCATGGCGCGGCAACGCGGCGAGGCCGCCGGCGACACCGTCGGCTACCGGATCCGCTTCGAGAACAAAGTCTCCGCGCGCACCCGCATCGAGGTGGTCACCGAAGGCATCCTGACCCGGATGATCCAGGACGACCCGAGCCTGGAAGGCATCGGCGCGCTGGTGTTCGACGAGTTCCATGAACGCCATCTCGCCGCCGACCTCGGCCTGGCCCTCGCGCTCGACGTGCAGGCCTCGTTGCGCGACGACCTGCGCATCGTGGTGATGTCGGCGACCCTCGACGGCGAGCGCCTGGCCCAGTTCCTCGATGCGCCGCGCCTGAGCAGCGCCGGGCGCAGTTATCCGGTGACGGTCGCGCACTACCCGGCGCGGCGCGAGGAGAAACTCGAGCACCAGCTGCGGCGCGCGGTCGAGCATGGCGTGCAACAGCATCCCGGCGACCTGCTGGTGTTCCTGCCCGGGCAGCGCGAGATCGCGCGCGCGCAGGCCGCGCTCGCCGGCAGCGAAGCCTTGCGCGGCATCGACGTGCTGAGCCTGCACGGCGAACTGCCGGTCGAGCAGCAAAGCCGGGTGCTGCAGCCCGACCCCGACGGCCGCCGCCGCGTGGTGTTGGCGACCAACGTCGCCGAGTCCAGCGTGACCCTGCCCGGCGTGCGGGTGGTGATCGACGCCGGCCTCGCCCGCGAGCCGCGTTACGACCCCAACAGCGGCTTCTCGCGGCTCGACGTGGTCCCGATCGCCCAGGCTTCGGCCGACCAGCGCGCCGGCCGTGCCGGCCGCGTCGCCGAAGGCTGGGCGTATCGGCTGTGGCCCGAGTCGCAGCGCCTCGAACCGCAGCGCCGGCCCGAGATCGTCCAGGTCGAACTGGCCGGGCTGGCGCTGGAGCTCGCCGCCTGGGGCGATGCCGGCCTGCGTTTCGTCGACCCGCCGCCGGGCGGCGCGATGGGCGCTGCGCGCGAACTGCTGCTGCGGCTCGGCGCGCTCGAGGCCGGC
>NZ_JBPKJP010000101.1:0-13914 GCF_051217035.1 Lysobacter sp. 1R34A | reverse complement strand
GGCGCGGTCGGCGCCGCGCAGGCCGCGAGCAGCCAGGCCAGCGCGGCGGCAAGCGAAACGCTTCCCGCCGCCCTGCCTCGACTCAAGGCTGACGCACCGTCAGCGACGCCGGCGAGGCCTTGCCGACACCGCGCAGGTCGGGCCGGTACATGTCCTCGACCAGCGACGGCGGCACCGTATAGGTGCCCGGCGTCACCGCGCGCACCAGGTAGAACACGCGCGCGGTCTGGTTCTGCTCGAGCTTGAGCGCGGCGACGTAGCGATCGTCGCGGAACTCTTCGTGGCGGACTTCGGCGGCGCTGCTGCGTTCGGAGATCTCGATCCCGTCGACGACCACGCCGGCCCACTGCTTGGCGTCGCCGAGGTTGAAGTTCTCGATCTCCAGGCCGGCCGGCAGCAGATCGGTCAGCAGCGCATCGGGCATCGCGCGATGGGCCTTGATCGTGACCTGCACGATCAGCGCCTCGCCTTCGACCAGGCCGCCGCCCGACCATTCCTTGCCCTCGGTGGTGTAGTACTTGCGCCCGACTTCGATCATCGAGCTGTCGGCGGCCGGCGCCGTGCGCGGCACGCCGGCGATTTCCATGCTCGCGTAAAGCGGTGGCTGGCCGCTCGGGCTGAAGCTGACGCCGCGGGCCAGCGCGGCGTAGTCGAACACGCGGCCGATCAGCTTGGCCGGGTCGGCGTCCGAGGCGCTGTCGCCGACCGTCCAGCGGCCGGAGATCTGCTTGGCCTGGTCGGCCATCAAGGCCTTGCCCAGCCGCGCCAGGGCGACCTGCTCCTGGGTGCTGAGCCACAGCCAACCGCTGTTGCGGCGCGCATCGAGCTCGCGGCCCATGCCGACCACGCGCGCTTGGTACTCGGGCTTGGACAGCTTGTGCTCGTGCACCAGCGCGATCATCAGGGCGTCGTCGCGCAAGCGGCTGCCGTAGTCGCCGAGATACTCGGGGCGGTCGGCCGGATCGCGCGCGAAGCCTTCCTTGATCGCCTTGGCGCCGCGGCCCTTGTCGCCCTGCAGCGACAGGGCCAGGCCCAGGTGCACCAACGGCAGGCCGGTCAGGCTCTGCTTGCGGTCGTTGTCGTAGAGCGCACGCAAGGTGCCGAGCGGCGCGCGGTTGACCCGGGCGAGCACGTAGCCGGCGTGGGCCTGATAGGCGAACTTGAGATGTTCGCGGCGGTCGTAGCCGTAGAACGAGGCATTGCCCGACAGCAAGTCCTCGTTGAGCACCTTCAGCGCCTTCTGCAGCATCGCCTCCGGCACGGCGAAGCCGCCGTCGCGCGCATCGAGCAGGAACTCGACCACGTACGGGGTGATCGCCGGGTTGACGTAGTCGCCGTCGCCCCACATCGAGAAGTGGCCCGAGCCGATCTGCATCGCCGCCAGGCGGCCGAACGCGCCTTCCATGCGCGCGCGCCGCTGCTTGGCGTCGAGGCCCTTGGCGCCGAGCATCTTGGCGGTGGCGTCGTCGAGCTCAAGCGCGGCATAGCCCTTGCTCGTGGTCTGTTCGGCGCAGCCGTACGGGTATTCCAGTGCGCCCTGCAAGGCGCTCGCGAACGGGATCGGCGGCAGCGCGCTGATCACCATGCGCGCGTTGACCGAATCGGGCATCAGCCCGTCGGCGAAGTCGGCGCCGAGCTGGACCGTGCCGAGTTCGTCGAGCACGCGCGTGCGCGAACGCAGCACCGACGGCCAGGCCGGACGCACCGGCACGTCGTAGCGGCGATCGACCTTGTAGCCGTTGCCGTCCACCCGCACCCGAACCTGCGCGGTCGTATAGCCCTCGCGCGCGACGATCGGGAAAGTCAGGGTGCGCTTGGCGTCGACGCCGAGCGAGAGCTTGTGCTCGCCGTCGGACAAACCGAGCGGGCCGATGCCTTCCACCCGTACTTCGAACTCGCCCGGCTTGCCGGTGAAGTTCTGCACGTCCAGGGTCACGTTGCTCTTGTCGCCGGGCGCGAGCACGCGCGGCGTGCTGGCCTCGGCCAGCACCGGCGCGCGCACCACGGTTTCGGCGTCGCGGTTGCCGTAGCTGCCGCCGGCATAGACCAGGGCCGAGACGCGCAGGGTGCCGTTGAAGTCCGGCACCGCCAGTTTGACCCGGGCGATGCCCTTGGCGTCGAGCTTGACCGGCCCGGCGAACAGATCGACGGTCTGCACCCGCGCGGTCGGGCGCCGCGCCTGCGGCAGGGCCTGCAGCGCCATGTCGCCGCCGAAGCGGATCTTGGCGGTTTCGCCCTCGTAGCTTTCGATCACCCGGCCATAGACATCGTAGCCGTCGACGCCGAGGCGGCGCTGAGCGAAGAAATGCGCGGCCGCGTCCGGCACCGGGAAGCGGGTGATGTTGATGATGCCCAGGTCGACCGCGGACACGGTCACGTAGGCGTCCTTGCCGGCGAGCTGCGGTGCGCTGATGGTGACCGGCAAGTCCTGCTCGGGACGCATCAGCTTGGGCACGTTGAGGCCGACCGCGACCTTGCGCTCGCGCCGGTCCATCTTGACGTGGGCCACGCCGACCGCGCGCGCCGGAGTGATCTTGCTCGGCGCGCTGCCCCCGCGGAACACCAGGGCGGTCACGTAGACGTCGTGGCGCTCCCACTCGGCGGTCACCGGGATCTTGAACTTGCTGCCGGCCTTGGCGTCGATCGACTGCACGTACAGCATGCGGTCGCTCTCGACCATCAGCAGGCCCGGGCCGGCGTGCGGCGGAGTCAGGGTGACTTCGAGGGTGTCGCCGGCCTGGTAGGCGGTCTTGTCGAGCGCGAGCTTGACCTTGTCGGGACGCGCGTCGAGGCCGCGGTTCTGGTCGTCCCAGCTCCAGCCGGCGCGGAACGGATAGCGCGTGGTCAGCTTGGTCGCCGGGTCGTAGACGTCGACCCGGTACTCGCCCCACTCGACCGGGAAGCTGAGCTTGACCGGCGCGGCGCCGGCATCGACGTTGCGCACCTCGATGTCTTCGTAGCGGCGGGTGAAGTCGTAATCCCAGCCGCCCTCGTCGCCGTAGTTCCAGTGATAGTCGCGATGCTCGCGGACCAGGGTCACGCGCAGGCCGGTCGCCGGGCGCGGCTTGCCGTCGCTGCCGACGCGGGCGATCTCGAAGCCGGCGTTGCCGTCGGCGTCGGTGCCCTCCTTGTCGTCGAACAGGGGACGCACGCCGACCAGGGCGTCGGCCGGCCACAGCACCCGCTTGAGGCTGCGGTTGACGCTGCGCCCGCCGGTCTCGTAGACGCTGCCGGTGACGATCGCGGCGATCGGGCTGACCGGCTTGGCCTCGTCGGGCAAGGCGATGTCCTGCTGCAGCTTGCCGTCGGCGCCCAGGCTGGTGTCGACGACGTCCTTGGCTTCCTTTGGCAGGCTGACGGTCGGGTCGCCGAAGAAATAGCCCGGCATCTGCTCCAGCGGATGCTGTTCGATCATCACCGCGAGCTTGGCGGTGAAGCGGTTGCCGGCGGCGGGCGCGCCGTACAGATAGGCGGCATCGACGCCGAGCTTGAACGGCTGGCCGGGCTTGAGCACCGCCGGCGCGTCGAGTTCGAGCTTCAGGCGCTCGGGCAGGAACTCCTCGATGCGCAGGCTCATGCCCTGCACCGCTTCCTTGCTGCTCGGGTCGGTGCGGAATTCGACCCGCCAACGGCCGGTGGCGGCGTCGGCGGGAATCGGTTGCGCATGCCGCACATAGCCCTGCGCGTCGGGCTGCAGGCGCGTTTCCAGGAAGGTCTTGCCGTCCGGCTGCACGTAGCGCAGGAACACCGGCTGCGGCGCCTTGCCCTTGCTGTCGACCGGCTTGCCGTCCTGGTCGCGCAACAGCGCCGACAGGCGCACGGTTTCGCCGGGCCGGTAGAGGTCGCGGCCCGACCAGGCGAACACGTCGAACCAGGCCTGTTCGCGGCCGGCGACGGCGAACTCGGACAGGTCCAGCGCCGGTTGATTGAACGGCAACATCGACACGTCGCTGCCGCGCTGGGCGATCAACACGTGGCCGGCATCGAGCTTGTAACCGAGCATGGCGTTGCCGTTGCTGTCGGTCTGGCCCTTCAACACCGGCTCGCCTTCGGCGTTGAGCACCTTCAGTTCGACCCCGCTGACCGCTTCGCCGGCCTGCAGCGAGGCGACGTGCACGAACAGCTTGTCCTTGTAGGCGCGCGAGTGCAGGCCGAGATCGCTGACGGTGAAGAACGCGGTCTCGAATTCGTCCTTGAACTGGCCGGCGCGCTTCATCACCGCGAAGTACAGGCCCGGCTCCTGCAGTTCCTTGATGTCCTGCAAGGGCAGATAAGTCAGCACCCGTTCGTTGGGCTTGCCGCCGAGCACGAAGCGGTTGACGTAGACCGGCTCGGCCAGCTTGGACAGCGGCTTCTTGTCGTCCCAGTCGCGCTCCAGGTCCCAACTGCCGCGGCGGCCGCCGCGCTGGTACTCGGAGAAGAACTTCGGCAGTTCCTTTTCCTTGACCCGCAGGAACTCGACGTCGACCTCGGGCACGTTGATCGACACCACCGGCAGGCCGCGGCTGTCGCGCGCCGGCAGCACGCTGCCCTGCGAGGCGAAACCGACCACCGGGTCGAGCGGGCCGGTATGCACCGGCTTGCTGATCTGCTGGCCGATCCGGTCGCCGGCCGCGGCGGTCAGCCCGGCCTTGACGGTGACCACGTAGTCCTTGCCGGCTTCGACATGCGGGAAGCGCAGCACTTTGCCGTCCTCGTCGAGCACCCAACTGCCCTGCACCGCCGCGCCGTTCTTGTCGGCGACCGACAGCAGTTCGTCGAAGCTCTGGGTGCCGACCAGCGGCTGGCTGAATTCGAGCGCGATCGCGAGTTCGTCGCGCTTCTGGTCCGGATAGGCGGCGACCAGGGCGAAGCCCTTGACCGCGTCGCGCTTGGCCTGGATCGCCTCGCCGCTGATCTCCGGCAGCTGCCCTGCGGTGTCGCGCTTGCAGCCGACCGCCGCCAGCGTGGTTGCGACCAACAGCATCCACAGGACGCGCGCCACCAGGGCGCGCACGTTTCCTTTCGTCGCCGAACTCACTCGTTCCATGAAGATCTCCACGCTGATGCGCGCAGTATAGAGTGCGACGGCGCTCAAAGAATCATCCCCGGAGCCGCGCCTGCGAGCGCGGTTGCGCGCCGCGCTCGCCCATCGTTCCGGCTAACGCACGAAAGCGCGGCTTGCGAACTGCGGCGGCGCGCCGGTCGGCGCCTATCCCCTGTCGGGCGGACGCCGATTCAAGCCGCCGATGCCAAGCCGATGCCAAGCCGAGTCCCAAGCCGCCGAAGCGAAGACCTCGGGCGCGGCGGCGGCATGGGAGCCGGCCATGCGCGCACCGCCGCATCGACCGATGGTGGAAACTCGCCCGCCGTTTCGATTGGCTCGGCTGATTCGATTCGACTCGATTCATCGCGATTCGATTCGAAGAAACCGGACGATTGCCAAGTATGAAAATCGATGCCCCGCGCCGAGCCCGAACCCGCTTTACCGGCCGATTCGCGACGCTTATGCCAAAAGATAATAAACAGGCTTGTGCGAGCGCGATTACAGAATCACCCGGACCCGTGTCACAGCGGGGGATGGAAATATTCAGGCCGCTTAAAAACTGCGAAATCGCGCCGAACCGCCGCTTATCTTCGCCGTTGCGGCCGCGACGAGGACAGTTATTGAAAACCCGCAAAGACAACTGGCGTCACATTATAAAAACGCAATCGCGCAATATCTCCCTAGCGACGGGACGCAATAAGTTGCTGCATGGCAGCAATTTTCTTGCAACATTATTACACCCGAGAATATTCACAAAACGCGGCCTCTCGCCGCGCCGAGCCTGATCGCAGAACGATTTCAGAAGAAATCAATTTTTGAGGCCCTGCGTGCACGTCGCATTCGCACTGTGATCTTCGTAGCGTGCGTTGACGGATTTTTTGACCCGCCCCTAGCGTCCTTCCGCCACGCCGCACGTCGGCGCGGTATCCGCACGGAGCTTGCCCACCCACCCGCCCAAAAACGCGATCGAACGGCGGCTGGAGTGTCCGGCTACGGGGGAACGGATGCACGAGCAATGAGCCGGCCGCGCCCGCGGCCATCATCCACACTCGTTTCGGGGGTAATACCAGTGAATCGCAACGTATCACCGACCCTGCATGCCCTGTCCATCGCCATGTCCTTCGCGCTCGTTTCCGGGGCAGCAGGCGCCGCTCAGCGCGTCGACCTGCACCTGAAGAACGTCGACCAACTCAACAAGCAGTACCAGGCCGCCGTCGCCAAGTCCGGCGCCGCGGCCAAGGCCAACGTTCGTCATGCCGAGCTGATCGCGCTGGACTCGAACTCCAGCCTGAGCGTGCTCAAGAGCAGCCAGGACGACAACGGCAACCGCAACTACCGCTATCAGCAGAGCTTCCGCGGCGTGCCGATCTTCGGCGAACACGTCGTCGTCAGCGAAGACGCCAGCGGCAACGTGCGCGCCCTGTTCGGCCGTTCGGTCGAAGGCCTCGCCGCCGAACTGCCGGCCACCGCCCCCAAGCTGAGCCAGGCTCAGGCCCTCAGCGTGGCCAAGAGCGCCGGCCTCGGCAAGCGCGTCGGCGCCCTGCAGACCCGCAACGAAAGCAGCCGTCAGATGATCTACATCGACGACAACGGCCGCGCCCACATGGCCTATGTGGTCAACTACTTCGCCGATGCCGCCCAGGGCGGCGAGCCGACGCGTCCGTTCGTGATCGTCGACGCCAACAGCGGCAAGGTCCTCAAGCAGTGGGAAGGCCTGAACCACGCGCTGGTCGGCACCGGCCCCGGCGGCAACCAGAAGACCGGCCAGTACGAATACGGCACCAACTTCGGCTTCAACGACGTCACGCAGAGCGGCAGCACCTGCACGATGAACAACGCCAACGTGAAGACCGTGAACCTCAATCACGGCACCAGCGGCAGCACGGCGTTCTCGTTCACCTGCCCGCGCAACACGGTGAAGGCGATCAACGGCGCGTTCTCGCCGCTGAACGACGCTCACTACTTCGGCAAGGTCGTGTTCGACATGTACAACAGCTACGTCGGCCTGCCGCCGCTGACGTTCCAGCTGAGCATGCGCGTCCACTACAGCAACAGCTACGAGAACGCGTTCTGGGACGGCTCGGCCATGACCTTCGGCGACGGCCGCACCACGTTCTATCCGCTGGTGAGCCTGGACGTGTCGGCGCACGAAGTCTCGCACGGCTTCACCGAGCAGCAGTCGGGCCTGATCTACTCGGGCCAGTCCGGCGGCATCAACGAAGCCTATTCCGACATCGCCGGCGAAGCCGCCGAGTTCTTCATGAACGGTACCAACGACTTCCTGGTCGGTGCGCAGATCTTCAAGGGCACCGGCGCGCTGCGTTACATGGCCAACCCGCCGCAGGACGGCCGTTCGATCGGTCACGCCAGCAACTACACCTCGGGCATGGACGTGCACTACTCGTCCGGCGTGTACAACAAGGCGTTCTACCTGCTCGCCACCAAGGCCGGCTGGGATACGCCGAAGGCGTTCAAGGCCTTCGCCAAGGCGAACAAGGACTACTGGACTCCGAGCACCGACTTCAACAACGGCGCTTGCGGCGTCGAGAAGGCCGCCACGGATCTGGGCTATGCCGTCGCCGACGTTTCGGCCGCGTTCCTGAGCGTCGGCGTCGACTGCCCCGGCGGCCCGGGCCCGGGTCCGGGCACGACGTACACCAACGGCACCGACTACGCGATCAACGACAACTCCACCGTCGACAGCCCGATCACCGTGTCCGGCCGCACCGGCAATGCCCCGACCAACGCCTCGGTGTCGGTCAACATCATCCACACCTACCGCGGCGACCTGAAGGTCGACCTGGTGGCTCCGGATGGTTCGCTGTACAACATCAGCAACCGCGCCGGCGGCAGCGCCGACAACCTCAGCGGCACCTTCACCTTCAATCTGTCCAGCGAACCGCTGAACGGTACCTGGAAGCTGCGGGTGAACGACAACGCCAATGCGGACGTCGGCCGTATCGACACCTGGAGCATCACGTTCTGATCCGGATCGCTCCGGCCACGAACGCGTCCGGTTGAGGACAAGGAAAACCCCGGCTCAGGCCGGGGTTTTCTGTGCGGCGGCGGGCCGCAGCGCCTATGCGGGCCGACTCGGGCTCAGTAGGACACCACGTACTTGAAGCCGCCGAAGATCATCCGCTTGCTGTCGAACGGCACCGCCTTCGGGTCCATCATGTCGGCCAGGCGCGGATCGGCCATGACTTTCTTGTTGATGCGGTCGCGTTGCGCGCGCGATTTGTACACGATCCACGAGAACACCACGACCTCGTCCGGCTTGAGCTTCACCGCCTGCGGGAACGAGGTGGATTTACCCGGCTTGACGTCGTCGGCGACGGACTCGACGTACTGCAGAGCGCCGTATTCCATCCAGATCTTGCCGGCCTTGCTGGCGAGCCGGCGATAGGCGGCGAGATTCTTCTTCGGTACCGCCAACACGAAACCATCGACGTAACTCATGACTCCTCCTAGCGGGGACAGTCCCCGGTTTCAAGGACGAACCGGTCCGGCGACGAACCGGTTCGACTCGCAAGCTGCGTCCCCACGACCGCATGACCGCGCCCGAATGCCGGGTCCCGCCATCGCCATGGCGAAGACTCGGCAGCGACGCTGCGCAGGAAGCAGCGATAGCCGCGCCCCTCGCGACTGGGCCGTGCAGCAGTAACCCGGCCGTTGGAAACGCCGCGTGATCATGGCCTGGGCTCGCCTAGCGAACCCGTACGCAGGCCGGGGGCTACACGGCAGAGTTCGCTTTCGACGCCGGACGACGCAGGCCGCGGCGCGGCCACGGACGCCGGAGCGCCTCGGCATCGACCGGTGCGACGCCTGCAGGCACCGCATTGGACGGATGCGCGGCCCGACGCCGGTTCGGCCGGCGCGGGTCGCTTACTCTGCCGCGACCGCCTCGACCTGGATGCGCAGATCCACCTTCATGCTGAAGCCGTACTCCTTGCCGGCGGCCATGCCGAACTGGTCGCGCTCGAAACTCCCGCCGGCGTCGGCGCCGCACAGCTCGCGCTTGAGCATCGGATGCGGGATGCACTTGAACTTGGCGATCTTCAGGCTCAGCGGCTTGGTCACCCCGCGCAGGGTCAGCTCGCCGTCGACCCGGGTCGGCGCGCCGTCGACGAAGCCGGCGAGCTTGCCCTTGTAGGTCGCGGTCGGAAACTTCGCGCTGTCGAACAAATCCGCCTTGCTGGCGTGTTCGTTCATCGCATCCAGACCGAAGTCGATGCTCTTGGTGTCGACGACGACCTCGACCGTGCCGCTGCCGGCCTGCTTGTCCAGCACCACCGTGCCTTCGGACTTGTTGAACTTGCCGCGCCACACCGACACGCCCATGTGGTCGGCTTCGAAGCTCGGATAGGTATGAGTGGGGTCGATCTTGTAGGTGACCGGTGCCGCCAGGGCAGCGCCTGCGAAGGATGCGCCGGCCAGCAACGTCAGGCTGGCCAGAGTCGAACGGATGACTGTGTTCATCGCGGAATCCGAAGCGGAGGTGCCGGCCAAGCTAGCACCGGCGCTTCGCGGGTCGCAACCGTGGGCGCGCGAATTGAGCGTCCGTGCGCAAACTCGTCCCGGATGTCAGCCTGGCGTCAGCGCGGCGTCAGCTTGCGCCTGTTCAGCCCGCGCGCGGACTGCGCGCAGACACCTTCGTGGACACATCGTCGTCCAGAGCAGGCCGCCCGCGGGCGATGCCGCGGGCGTGCCGCAAGCGATCGGCACGGCAAAAAAAACGCCGCCCGAAGGCGGCGTTTTCCTGGCCGGTCATGTCGCCGGCGTCACGCCTCCGGCGAGGAAGGCTCCTGCGCGTCCGCGGCCGCAGCGGCCTCGATCGCATCGCCCGGCAGCGCCGGCAAACCCGTTTCGCCGCCTTCTTCCACGTCGTCCAGCGAAGCGTCGAGACGCTCGATGGTCTGCAGGTTTTCGTTCTCGGCCAGACGCATCAGGGTCACGCCCTGGGTGTTGCGGCCGACCTGCGAAATGCCGGCGGCGCGGGTGCGCACCAGGGTGCCGCCGTCGGAGATCATCAGCACTTCGTGGTGATCGCTGAGCTGGATCGCGCCGACCAGGGCGCCGTTGCGGTCGGTGGTCTTGAGCGCGATCACGCCCTGGGTGCCGCGGCCCTTGCAGGGATATTCCTCGACCGCGGTGCGCTTGCCGAAACCGCGCTGGCTG
The DNA here is from genome assembly GCF_051217035.1 of Lysobacter sp. 1R34A. Classification (NCBI taxonomy): domain Bacteria; kingdom Pseudomonadati; phylum Pseudomonadota; class Gammaproteobacteria; order Lysobacterales; family Lysobacteraceae; genus Lysobacter; species Lysobacter sp. 1R34A. The sequence continues at coordinate 3,710 of NZ_JBPKJP010000101.1, read as the reverse complement.
GCGGTCAGGATGTCGCCGTCGCCGTCGATCACCACCATGCTGACGACGAAGGCGTTGCCCTCGCCCTCCTCGCCCTCGGCCAGGCGGATGCCGCGCACGCCGGTCGCGGTGCGGCCCATCGCGCGCACCGAACTCTCGGAGAACCGCACCGCCTTGCCGTTGCTGGCGAACAGCATCACGTCGCGCTGGCCGTCGGTCAGGGCCACGTCGACCAGGGCGTCGCCGTCGTCGAGGTTGATCGCGATCTTGCCGCGCGCCAGACGGAAGGCGAACTCGCTGAGCGGGGTTTTCTTGACCGTGCCGTTGCGGGTGGCGAAGAACACGAAGTGATCGTCGTCGTAGGCGCGCACCGGCAACACCGCCTGCACCTGCTCCCCGGCTTCCAGCGCCAGCCAGTTGATGATCGGGCGGCCGCGCGCGTTCGGGCCGGCATCCGGCAGTTGGTGCACGGACAGCCAGAACACCCGGCCGGCGCTGGTGAAGGTCAACAAGGTGTCGTGGGTGTTGACCAGCCACAGCTTGTCGATGAAATCCTCGTCCTTGGTAGCCGCCGCGTTACGGCCCTTGCCGCCGCGCTTCTGCGCGCGGTAGGCGCTGACCGGCTGGCGCTTGGCGTAGCCAGAATGCGACAGGGTCACGACCACGTCTTCCGGCGCGATCAGGTCGAGGATGTCGAGATCCTCTTCGCTGGCGCGGATTTCGCTGCGGCGCGCGTCGCCGAATTCTTCCTTGAGGTTGAGCAGTTCGGTGCGGATGACTTCGAGCAGCACGTCGGGATTCTCGAGGATCTCGATCAGGCCGCGGATCGCGTCGAGCAGCAGCTTGTATTCCTCGGTGAGCTTTTCCTGCTCCAGGCCGGTCAGGCGGTGCAGGCGCATTTCCAGGATCTGGGTGGCCTGGACCTCGGTCAGCTGGTAACGGCCGTCGTGCAGGCCGACGCCGGCCGGCAGGTCTTCCGGACGCGAGGCTTCGGCGCCGGCGGCGCCGAGCAGCGCGCCGACCAGGCCCGGTTCCCAGGTCTTCTCGAGCATGCGCTCGCGCGCTTCGTTCGGGTTCGCCGAGGTCTTGATCAGCTCGATCATCTCGTCGATGTTGGCGAGCGCGACGGTCAGGCCTTCGAGGATGTGCGCGCGCTGGCGCGCCTTGCGCAGCTCGAAGATGGTGCGGCGGGTCACCACTTCGCGGCGGTGACGGATGAAGGCTTCGATGATCTGCTTGAGGTTCAGCAGCTGCGGGCGGCCGTCGACCAGCGCCACCATGTTGATGCCGAACACCGATTCCATCTGCGTCTGCTGATAGAGGTTGTTGAGCACCACTTCGGCCGATTCGCCGCGCTTGACCTCGATGAAGATGCGCATGCCGTCCTTGTCGGACTCGTCGCGCAACTCGCTGATGCCTTCGAGGCGTTTTTCCTTGACCAGCTCGGCGATCTTCTCGATCAGGCGGGCCTTGTTGACCTGGTACGGAATCTCGGTGACCGCGATCGCCTCGCGGCCGGTGCTCTCGTTGACCTCGATCTCGGCGCGCGCGCGCATGCGCACGCGGCCGCGGCCGGTGCGGTAGGCGTTGATGATGCCGGCGGTGCCGTTGATGATGCCGGCGGTCGGGAAATCCGGGCCCGGGATGTATTCCATCAGCGCGTCGACATCGAGCTCCGGATCGTTGATCAGGGCGATGGTCGCGTCGATCACTTCCGACAGGTTATGCGGCGGGATGTTGGTCGCCATGCCCACGGCGATACCGGCCGAGCCGTTGACGAGCAGGTGCGGCACCCGGGTCGGCATGACCGTGGGTTCGAGTTCCTTCTCGTCGTAGTTGGGCTGGAAGTCGACGGTTTCCTTGTCGATGTCCGCCATCAGCTCGTGGGTGAGCTTGGACATGCGCGATTCGGTGTAACGCATCGCCGCGGCGGAGTCGCCGTCGACCGAACCGAAGTTGCCTTGGCCGTCGACCAGCAGATAACGCAGCGAGAACGGTTGCGCCATGCGCACCAGCGTGTCGTAGACCGACTGATCGCCGTGCGGGTGGTACTTACCGATCACGTCACCGACGATACGCGCCGACTTGAAATGCGGCTTGTTGCTGTGAGCGCCCAGCTCGCTCATGGCGTAAAGGACGCGGCGGTGCACAGGCTTGAGGCCGTCCCGGACGTCGGGAAGCGCGCGGCCGACGATCACGCTCATGGCGTAATCGAGATAGCTGCGGCGCATCTCGTCTTCGAGATTGACCTGGATGATTTCCTTGGCGAGTTCGGCCATCAGGGTTCCGTTGCGTGCGGTGATTCGGACGCCCCGGACGAACGGCATCGGCATTCCTGTCGGAACGCCGCAAACAGGGTCCCAGCGGGCCTGTCCTGCAGCTCGCTCGGGGCGGCATAAAGTGACTGGAAATCATACCACGAAACGCAGTTTCACGGGGACCTGATTCCCGGGCAGAAACAATCACTTGGATGTGATTTTCAGCTGCGCTGCAGCATCGGTCGCAAGGCGGCCGTCGCGGGCCCGATCCGGCCGGTTTGGGAACGGCCGTCCAGGCCCCGGCAAGGGCTGTCGATGCACCGCGCGAAACGTTCGCTGCGGATGCCCGGCGGTGCCGCTGCGAGCCGCCGGCAAGGACCTGGGCGCGGGCGCCCGCCACGCACCTCTGCGCTGCGTCTGCGCGGAATCCGGGCGCCGGGCGGCAGCCAGGACGGCCGCCACCAGCGTCTGCGGGGCGCAGACACGCTCGGCGAGGAGGCCTTTACCGTTCGCAGCCCAGGCCGGCGGGATGCGCCCCGCTTGGCGATCGCCGAGATCCGAAGCGACCGGCATGGGCAGGTTCATCGCCCCGCCTGCGGTGGAAGCGGCCGCAGCCGCGGCCGGCGCAAACGCCGGCGCATCGCCGGGCTCGATTCAGCCGCCGAACGCGGCCCGCATCGCCGCCTCGTCGGGGCGCTCGATCACGCCGCGTTCGGTGACGATGGCGTCGATCAGCTCGTGCGGAGTCACGTCGAACACCGGGTTCCAGGCGCCGACCCGCTCGGCTGCGGTGCGGGTGCCGCCGACCGCGAACAGCTCGCCCGGGTCGCGTTCTTCGATCTCGATCGCATCGCCCGACAAGGTCTCCATGTCGACCGTCGACGACGGCGCAGCGACCATGAAGCGCACGCCGTGGTGACGCGCGGCGATGGCCAGCTGATAGGTGCCGATCTTGTTGGCGGTGTCGCCGTTGGCGCAGATGCGGTCGGCGCCGACGATGACCCAGCGCACCTTGCCGGTCTTCATCAGGTGCGAAGCGGCCGAGTCGGCGATCAGGGTCGGCGAGATGCCGTCCTGCTCGAGCTCCCACACGGTCAGCCGTGCGCCCTGCAGCCAGGGCCGGGTCTCGCCGGCGAACACCGCGTCGATGCGGCCCTGGGCGACGCCGGCGCGGATCACCCCGAGCGCGGTGCCGAAGCCGGCGGTCGCGAGCGAGCCGGTGTTGCAATGGGTCAGCACGCCGCTGCCGGGTTCGATCAGGGCCGCGCCGAGCGCGCCCATGCGCCGGTTCGCAGCCAGGTCTTCGTCGGCGATCGCCTGCGCCTCGCGGGCGAGGACTTCGCGCCAGTCGCCGCCGGCGCCGGCCAGCGCCCGGCGCATCCGCGCCAGCGCCCAGGCCAGGTTGACTGCGGTCGGACGCGCCGCATTGAGGCGCTGCAGGGCCGGTTCGATCGCCGTCAGGGCCTCGCGGCC
>NZ_JBPKJP010000100.1:0-14023 GCF_051217035.1 Lysobacter sp. 1R34A | reverse complement strand
GGCGGCGAGGTCGCGGTGGTGTTCGGCCGCGAGCGCGCCGGCCTGGACAACGACGAGCTGCAGCTCTGCCACGCCGCCGTGCACATCCCCGCCAATCCCGAGTACAGCTCCTTGAACCTCGGCGCCGCGGTGCAGGTGCTGAGCTACGAACTGCGCATGGCCGCGCTGGCCGCGGCCGAAGCCGGCGGCGGCGCGGAACGGCGCGACCCGCCGGCCTCGCACGCGCAGCTGGAGGGCTTTTTCAGCCAGCTCGGCGAGGCCCTGGATGCGATCGATTTCCACAAGGGCCGCGCGCCCGAGTCGGCCATGCGCAAGCTGCGCCGGCTGTTCCTGCGCGCCGACCTGGACGAGCGCGAAGTGCGGCTGTTGCGCGGCGTGCTGGCCGATGTCGAGCGCATGGCCATGCTGGCCGGGCAGCGCGGCTGAAGCCCTGGCCGGGCGCGCCGGCGACGCCATCGGCGACGACGGTTCGGCCGCGTCGGACGCAGGGCTGTCGGCGGCCGGCGCGACGAGGTATCGGTCGGCCCCGGGTTTCGATTACGCTGCGCTGGCAATCCGACCAGGTGAAGGCTGTTGATCGCTAGTACGCGGTTTCTCGGTTTGCTGTTCGGGCTCGTCCTGGCCGGGGCGGTGGCTCCCGTGGCCGCGTGGTCGGCGCCGCACGACACCGAGAACGGCCACAAGGACGGGGCCGACGCACACGTCCTGGTACTGGGCCGGATCAGCGACGATCCCAAGGCCCACTACGAGCAGCTCAAGCCCTTGCTGGATTACGTGATCCCGCGCATGGCCGATGTCGGCATCCGCGAAGGCCGCATCCTGATGGCCAAGGACGCGCAGCAGATGGGCAGCTACATGCGCCGCGGCCGGGTCGACTGGGTCACCGAGACCGCCGGCACCTCGGTGCTGCTGCGCCAGCGCGCCGATGCGCGCCTGCTGTTGTTGACCGAGCGCGACGGCGTCAGCCACTACCACAGCGTGTTCTTCGCCCGTCGCGACAGCGGCCTGCGCTCGCTCGACGACCTCAGCGGGCACAACGTCGCCTTCCAGCGGCCGTCGTCGACCAGCGCCTATTTCGTGCCGGCCGCGGCCCTGCTCGAACGCGGTCTGTCGCTGGAGATCCTGCTGTCGCCGACCGATCGCATCAACCGCGGCGCGGTCGGCTATCTATTCGCGCGCTCGGAGCTCAACATCTCGACCTGGGTGCACAAGCGCCTGGTCGATGCCGGGGTGATGAGCAACCTGGACTGGGACAATCCGCGCCGCGTGCCCGACGCCTTCCGCCGCGACCTGGTCGTGATCGGCCGCAGCCAGCAGTACCCTCGCGCGCTGGAACTGGTGCGCGGCGATCTCGCCCCGAAGGTCGCCGCCCGGCTTAGGGAGGTGTTGCTGGACGCCGCCGGCGACCCGGACGCCGGCGAAGCGCTGTTGCGCTTCTTCAAGACCACCCGGTTCATGCCGATCGACCCGGCCTCGCAGCGCGCGCTCGAGCATATCTCCGACGGCGTCGCCCGCGTGCGCGCGGAGGTCGAATGAGTCTGCGCGCCGGCCTGCAGGTCAAGTTCTTCGCGATCATGGCGGTGGCCTTCCTGGTCGTGGTGACCCTGATCCTGATGCTGCTCAACCGCCAGGAGCGGATGCAGAGCGAAGTGGTCGGGATCAGCCGCGAGGCGATGCGCGACACCATCGCCGAGAGCCTGAGCCGGCACGGCGAGGGCGAGGTCGCCCAGCTCGCCGGTTCGCTGACCAATCCGCTGTATTACTTCGACCTGGACGCGATCGGCGAGCTCGGGCGCGCGGCGATGATGAATCCCGGCGTGCGCTACGTCATCGTCTACGACAACGAGGGCAACATCGTCCACGACGGCAACGAAGAGATCCCGAGCTACGGCAAGCGCATGGACGATGCGATGGCGGCGAAGATCATCACCGCCCAGGCCTTGTCCACTCAATGGAGCGAGACCACCCTCGACGTGTCCGCGCCGATCAAGGTCGGCCAGCAGCGCCTCGGCGGCGTGCGCGTGGGCTACGACCTCAAGGCGATGCGGACCTACCAGGACAGCGCCCTGGACAAGGTGCGCCAGCGCCTGGAAGACCTCGGCCGCCGGCAGTTGTTCTGGGTCGGCGTGCTCAGCGTCGGCCTGCTCGCGCTCGGCGGCCTGATGCTGTGGCTGATCCAGCGCTGGCTGGTCAACCCGATCCGCGAACTCGCCGACGCCGCCCACACCATCGAGAACGGCCAGTTCGACAGCGCGCCGCCGATCGCCCACAGCAACGACGAGGTGGGCGACCTGATGCAGGCCTTCGGCCGCATGAGCCAGAGCCTGGCCCGGCACGACCGCGACATCCGCCGCATGGCCTATACCGATGCGCTGACCGGGCTCGCCAACCGGTTGGCCTTCCGCGAGGTGCTGGACCAGCGCCTGCTGCACCTGCGCGGCGACAGCGGCCAGCTCGGCCTGCTGTTCGCCGACATCGACGACTTCAAGCGCGTCAACGACACCCTCGGCCACGACGCCGGCGACGAGGTGCTGTTGCAGTTCGCCAACCGCATCCAGGAAACCGTGCAGCGCATCGGCGGCGAGCGCGCCCTGCTGGCGCGTTTCGGCGGCGACGAATTCGTGATCCTGGTCGAGGGCAGCCGCGAGCGCAACGGCGAGGCGCGCACCATCGCGACCCACCTCGCCGAGGTGCTGGTCGGCGAACTGGGCCAGCCGATCGTGGTGCACGACCGCCAGGTGTTCCTGGGCACCTCGATCGGCGTGACCCTGTATCCCGAGGACGCTTCCGGCGCGACCGCGCTGATGAAGAACGGCGACATCGCCATGTACCAGGCCAAGGTCGCCGGCAAGAACTGCTACCGCTTCTACAGCCGGGCGATGGACCAGGCGGTGGAGCGCCGCGTGCATCTGGAGCACGAACTGCGCGGCGCCTGGGACCGCGGCGAACTGAGCCTGGTCTACCAGCCGGTGTTCCGGCTTGCCGACGGCGCCATGGTCGGCGCCGAGGCGCTGCTGCGCTGGAAGCATCCCGAGCAGGGGTTGATCGCACCGTCGGTGTTCATCGACGTGGCCGAACAGAGCGGGCTGATCGAGACGCTCGGCCCGCAGGTGCTGCGCGCGGCCTGCGAGGACGCGGTCGCCTGGCAACGCGCGCGGCCCGGCGCCGACCCGCTGTTCGTCTCGGTCAACGTCTCGCCGCGCCAGTTGCGCAGCGGCGACCTGCCGAACGTGGTCGCGGCCTGCCTGCAGGAAACCGGCCTGCCGGCCGCGCATCTGCATCTGGAGCTCACCGAGACCGCGGTGATCGGCGACGAGGTCCACGCCAGCAGCCTGTTGGCGCGGTTGCGCGCCAGCGGGGTCAAGGTCTGGCTCGACGATTTCGGCACCGGTTTCTCCGGCCTGAGCCATCTGCGGCGGGTGCCGGTCGACGGGGTCAAGATCGACCGCAGCTTCATCGCCGACGTGCTGCGCGACCCGGACGACCTGGCGCTGACCACGGCGATCATCGCCATGGCCCATTCGCTCGGCATCACCGTGGTCGCCGAAGGCGTGGAGAAGGAAGGCCAGTACGCGGTGCTGCGCGAGCGCGGTTGCGATCTCGCCCAGGGCTATTGGCTCGGCCACCCGGTCAATACCGAGGAATTTTTGGCGCTGTTGCTCGGCTGAGGCCGCGCGAGCGGGCGACGCCGGCCAGGACTCGCCGGCATCCGAACCACGCGACCCGTCGCCGCGGCGTTACCGACGGCCTGCGGCGGGTCGCCCGGGCCGCCGCACGGCGCTTCGGCCCGAGCTTGCGCTCAGCCGCTCCGGCTCAGCCATCCGGCTTAGCCAATCTTGTCCTGCGCCAGCGCGATCCACTCGGCCAACGCCTGGGCCAGGCTGCCGGACAAAATGCCGAACACCGTCACCGCGACCGCACCGGCGGCCCAGGCCACCGCCATCAGCTTGCCGTCGCGTTCCAGCAGGGCGAAGGCGAACAACAGCAGCAGGCCGCCGAACAGGAAGTTGGTGAACGGAATCGGCAGCGACAGCAGTACGCCGAGCAGCACCAGCAACAGGCCGGTGAAGGCGTTCGCGGCGCGATGGTCGAGCAGGCCGGTCGCGCGCGGGCAGACCACGCGTTCGAGCCGGGTCAGCCACGGCGCGAGCAGGTTGCGGAACTTGCCCATCGCCCGGCGGTGCGGGCCGCGGCGGGCGATGAAGCCCGGCAGCCACGGCTTGCGTAGGCCGATCAGCAACTGCAGGCCGACCAGCACCACCAACGGCCCGCTGATCGCGCCGCCGACGCCTGGGATCGGGATGAAGGCGGGCAGGGTGGAGACGAACAGCAGCATGCCGAACGAGCGGTTGCCGAGGCCGGAGATCACATCGCCGAACTTGACCACCTCGTCGGGATCGCCGGCGACGATGGCGTCGAGCAGGGCGCGGGTGCCGGCTTCGTGCGGCTTGGGCTTGTGGCGCCGGCCGCGCGAGGGGCGCTCGTCTTCGCCGTCGGGGCCGTGGTCAGCCGCTGCTGTCATCGTCGCTGGACTCCGGGGGTTTCGGCAGGTGGCGGTGCAGCAGCAGTTTGTCGATGCGCGGCCCGTCGAGGTCGATCACCTCGACCCGCCAGCCCAGCCAGCTGAAATGCTCGCCGACGTGCGGGATGCGGCCGAAATGGGCGATCACCATGCCCGCGGCGGTGTGGAAATCGTGTTCGTCCTCGTCGGGCAGGCGTCCGCCGCCGATCACTTCGCGCAGCTCCTCCACCGGCAGCGCGCCGTCGATCAGGTAGGAGCCGTCCTCGCGTTGCACCACCGGGCCGGGCTGGTCGTCGGACTCGGCGGTCTGGATACGGCCGATCACCGCACCCATCAGGTCGTTGACCGTGACCAGGCCGGTGACGTCGCCGTATTCGTCGACCACCAGGGCCAGCGACTGCTGTTCCTCGCGGAAGATCTCCAGCAGCTTGAGGGCGTGGGTCGACTCGGACACGAACAAGGCATCGGTGAGCCGGCCGAACAGGTCGGGCAGGTTGCCGACGCCGAGGTTGCGCAGCAGCGACTTGGCCTCGAGCACACCGAGCACGTCCTGGTCGCTGCCGCGGTAGACCGGGAAGCGCGAGAACGGCGATTCGCGCATCGCCGCGAGGTTTTCCTCGATGGTCGCGCCGGCGTCGAGCCAGGCGATGCGGGTGCGCGGGGTCATCAGGCTTTCGGCGGTGCGGTCGCCGAGGCTGAGCACGCGGTTCATCATCTTGCGCTCGTCGGCGTCGATCACGCCCTGTTCGTGGCTTTCGCTCACCAGCAGGCGGATCTCTTCTTCGCTGATCTCGCTGCGGGCGTCGTCCTTGATCCCGAGCAGGCGCAGCACCAGGCGGTTGATCGCGCCGAGCGCGCCGACGACCGGCTTGGCGAAGCGGGCCAGCCCGGCCAGGACGATCGCCACCGAACTGGCGATCTTTTCCGGGTTGGTCAGGGCCAGGCGTTTGGGAATCAGCTCGCCGAAGATGACGCTGGAAGCGGTGATCAGGGTGACCGCGGTGCCGATGCCGATGCTGCGCGCGTACTCGGCCGCGCCGGGCAGCACGCCGCTGAGCCAGCCGGCGATCGCCAGGCCGATCGACTCGCCGCCGAAGGTGCCGGTGAGCACGCCGATCGCGGTGATGCCCACCTGCACGGTCGAGAGCAGGTTGTCGGGGTGCTCGGCCAACTGCAGGGCCATGCGGGCGCCCCGGCTGGGGTGCGCGGGGTCTTCGGCCATCTGCTTCAGGCGCAGTTTGCGCGAGGTCATCAGCGCCATCTCCGACATCGCGAAGAAAGCGTTGACGACGATCAGGGCCACGACGATCAGTAGTTCCAGCATCGGCAGTGCCTCCTGTGGCCGGTGGGTTCACGGAAGGAGCGCGCAACGCGATGGGTGGGGGCCGTCGAGGCGCGGCCGGGCGGCGCTTTTGGGTCGTCGTCCATGGAAAGGCTTGGCGGGGGAACGTACTGTTGAGAACAGGGGCCCGATCTTAGCAGGCCTTCACGGCGGCCCTTCGTGAAAGCCCGGGCCGGGGGCGGGGCGGCCGGACCGGCGCGTCTTCCAGGGGCCTGGGCGCCGCCGCGGGCGGCCGTCAAGGTGGGCGCGGCGTCGTCAAACCGTCATAATCGCGCCCGAAAACCCTTCGGCCCGGCGCGGCCGGCACGTATCGGCCCAGCCCAGAGGCACCCAGCATGTTTTCCCTGCAGACCATTTTCGGCCAAGGCAACCAGTTCTACACCCTGCTGGAGGAGGCCGCCGTCGCCGCCCACGACAGCACCAAGGCCCTGCACGCCATGCTCAAGGAGGCCGACCGCCAGCCGGCGCTGGACGCGTTCAAGCTGGCCCGCCAGCGCGAGCGCGAGACCTCCGACAAGATCAGCCAGGAGCTGGTCGACAGCTTCATCACCCCGATCGAGCGCGAGGACATCGAGTCGCTGAGCTCGGCCCTGTACAAGATCCCCAAGCAGGTCGAGAAGTTCGCCGACCGCTATTCGCTGGCGACCCGCCACCTGGAGCACATCGACTTCGCGCCGCGCGCGGCGATGCTGGAACAGGCCGCCGAGGTGGTGGTGAAGATGGTCCACCAGCTGCGCCAGCTCAAGCTGGAGCCGATGAAGGCCCTCAACGACCAGCTGCGCGCGCTCGAGAACGAGGCCGACCGGCTGATGCTCGAGCTGTACCGCGATATTTATTCCGGCCAGCTCGACAACCTGCAGATGTTCCTGCTCAAGGAGTTCTTCGAGATCCTGGAAAAGGCGATCGACCGCTGCCGCGAGGCCGGCGTGGTCGCCTACCAGATCGTCCTGAAAAACTCCTGAGGCGCGCGCGATGCTGACGCTCGTCCTGGTGGTGATAGTCGCGGCTCTGGTCTTCGAGTACGTCAACGGCTTTCACGACACCGCCAACTCCATCGCGACCGTGGTCGCGACCAAGGTGCTCTCGCCGATGCAGGCGGTGATCCTGGCCGCCTCGACCAACCTGGTCGGCGCCCTGTGGGGCACCGCGGTCGCCAAGACCATCGCCTCGGGCCTGATCGACGCCGGCGTGGTCGAGGTCGGCTCGCAGTTGATCCTGTGCGCGCTGCTCGGCGGCATCATCTGGAACCTGATCACCTGGTGGTTGGGCCTGCCGTCCTCGTCCTCGCACGCCTTGATCGGCGGCCTGTGCGGCGCGGCGATCGCGGCGGCCTCGAACAACTGGCATGCGGTGGTCTGGTCGCATCCGGCCGAGCCGATCTGGAAGAGCGCCGGCGTGCTGTGGAAGGTGATCGTGCCGATGTTCACCTCGCCGGTGCTCGGCTTCACCGCCGGCTTCCTGGTGATGGGCGTGCTGTTCGCGATCATCTCGTTCATGGCGCGCAGCGGCGGGATCCTGGCGCGGATCGCGCGGCCGCGCTGGGTCAACAGCTTCTTCGGCAAGGCCCAGCTGGTCAGCGCCGCCGGCATGGGCTTCGCCCACGGCATGAACGACGCGCAGAAGACCATGGGCATCATCGCCCTGGCGCTGATGAGCGCGCAGCAGGCCGGCACCCTGGACAACCTGCCGGCGTGGCTGGCCTTCCTGCATCCCTCGCCGGGCGCGATCGCCCACAACGACATCGACACCTGGATCAAGCTGACCTGCGCGGTGGTGATGGCCGCCGGCACCGCCGCCGGCGGCTGGCGCATCATCAAGACTCTCGGCCACAAGCTGGTCAAGCTGCACCCGATCCACGGCTTCGCCGCCGAGACCAGCGCCGCCTCGGTGATCATGTTCGCGTCCTCGCTGGGCATTCCGGTCTCGACCACCCACAACATCTCCGCCGCGATCATGGGCGTGGGCACGGCCAAGCGTTTCAACTCGATCAAGTGGACCGTGGTCGAGAAGATGATCTGGGCCTGGATCCTGACCATTCCGGCCGCCGGCGGCATCGCCTATGCGCTGTTCGAGACGATGCGGTTCTTCGGTTGGATCTGAGCCGAACCGGCCGCGCGGTGCGGCCTCTCGGCGCATAGCAAAAGGCCCGCAGCGATGCGGGCCTTTTTTGTGGCGGGGTTTGTTTATTGCGAATGCTGTGCGGGCGGCGTCGCCGTCGTGATGGCGCGACTGCGAACCCCCGGCGACGACACAGGCCTGAAGGCCTCGCGCTGCAGACGCCGAACGCGGCGGCCGCCAACCGACCGCCTTACAGCAGATCGCCGTCCGCCGACAGCACGCGTTCCATGCGGTCGCCGACGCCGCCGATCTCCATCACCAGGCGCTGCAGCTCGGCGGCGTCCAGGGTTTCGGCGGGACGGTTTTCGCACAATTGCAGATAGGGCACGCCGTCGAGGTTGCCGATCGCCAGGTAGCCGACGTGGCTTTCCCAGTTGAAGGCCAGCGCGCGGCGCGCGTCCAGGCCGGTGGTCGGCGCGATCGCGGTGCTCACGCGCACGAACGGACGGCCGTCGTCGTCTTCCAGTTCGGACAGGAAGATCGCCTGGTGGCGGGTGCCCTGTTCGAGCGAGAGCTCGATGCAGATCACGTTTTCGTCGTGGACGGTGAGGTGGAACCCGGCTCGGGTCAGATGGGTACGGATCTGTTCGAAATGCATGGGCGACTCCTGCGCGTTGCAGGGCCTATGCTACCGCGATGGACAGCGAAACTGCCGCTAAACGCATCCGGACCGCGATCCGCGCCATTCCCAAGGGCGAAGTCGCCGGTTACGGCGAGGTCGCGCGCCGCGCCGGACTGCCCGGACGGGCCCGCTTGGTCGCGCGCCTGCTCAGCGAGAACGACGACGCCAAACTGCCCTGGCATCGGGTGCTGCGTTCGGACGGGCGGATCGCGTTGCCGGAAGGTTCCGCCGGCTACCGCGAGCAATGCCAGCGCCTGCGCGCCGAAGGCGTGGAGGTGGTGAACGGGCGCGTGCGCGGCCAGCGCGCGGCGCCGACCCTGGACTCGCAGATCTGGGGCCCGGCCGACTGAACGCCGGCTGCGCGCGGGCGTCGCGCCCACGCGGCGCTCACGGTGCGCGGCCGAGGCAAGGGCTACCATATCGCCCGATTCGAGGAGCCGCGATGTTTTCCAGTATCCCGCCGGTCGTCAGGAAACTGCTGATCGCCAATGTCGCCGTATTCATCCTGCAAGCGCTGTTGAGCCAAGGCGAAGCGACGCGCGGTTGGGTGCTGTGGCTGGAGTTGTGGCCGTGGCTGCCCGCGCACGTTCCGGCCGACGGCAACTTCATGCCCTGGCAGTTGCTCACCTCGGGCTTCATGCACGGCGGCATCGGCCACCTCGTGTTCAACATGCTGGCGCTGGTGATGTTCGGCGCCTCGCTCGAATACGAATGGGGCGCCAGGCGCTTTGCGATCTATTACTTCACCTGCCTGATCGGTTCGGCGCTGCTGCAGTTGCTGGTCGCCTCGGTCGCCGCGCGTCACGGCGACCTCTATCTGACCCTTGGTGCGTCCGGCGCCATCTACGGCCTGTTGCTGGCCTACGGCCTGCTGTTTCCGAACCGGCGCGTGACCTTGCTGCCGTTTCCGATCGTGCTCAAGGCGCGTACCCTGGTGATCATCTATGCGGTCGCCGCGGTGATCTACGGCGTATTCGCCCAGGGCACCGGCGTCGCCCATTTCGCCCATCTCGGCGGCATGCTGGTCGGCTGGCTGACGATCCGGTATTGGCGCAAGCGGCCGCCGGGCGGCGGCAGCGGCGGCCCCCGCCGCGATCCGCGCGTGGAAGCCCTGCGCCAGCGCCGGCGGACCACGAAGTTGCGGGTGGTCAAGTAAAGCGAAAGCCGCCCTGCGCTCAGAACCCCGGGCGCAGCCTGACCTGTTCCAGCTCGCGCTTGATCGAGCGCCAGAACAGGCTCGGCGCGATCCAGGTATAGGCGCAGAACGCCAGCCACAGATACGACAGCGGCCCGGCCCAGTGCGAGAGCCCATGTTCGGGCAGGGCGATCAGGGCGATGCGATAGAGCAGGAAGATGCCGAGCAGCAGCACCACCGCGCGGGTGCGCGAACCGGCGCTGATGTAGCTCTGGAACCGCCACCACAGCCCGAGCAGCCAACTGCGGCGCGCTTTCACCGCCGCCATCAGGGTCAGCGCCTCGGCGTCCATCGGGTCGATCTGCAGCGCCCAGACCGCGTGGTCGCGGGCGCTGTCGGTGCGGCCGGCGGCGAGTTCGCAGTGGCCGAGCACGCACAGGGCCTCGACGTGTTCGGGATGCGCGGCCAGCACCTCGCGGGCGAGCGCCTCGGCCTTCTGGCGCTCGCCGCGGCGCAGCTCCAGCGAGGCCAGCAGGGCCTGGTAGTCGACGTCGCCCGGTTCTAGTTCGCAGGCGCGGCGCGCTTCCACCAGTGCCTGCGCGTCGCGGCCCCAGGCGCTGTAAAGGCGGGCGAAGGCATCGGCGATCGAGGCCGAGTCCGGGTCGAGTTCGCGCGCCGACTGCAGATGGGTTTCAGCGTCGCGGAAACGCCGGCCGGCGGTGGCGACGATCGCCGCGGCCAGATGCGCGAACGGCGAGTCGGGTTCGAGCTCGAGCGCGCGTCCGGCTTCCAGCGCGGCCGCATGCAGGCGCTTGCGCTTGACCAGGCACAAGGCGAGAAAGGCGTGCGCGCCGGCCTGGTCGGAGTCTTCGCCGAGCAGGCGCAGCAACGCATCGATGGCCTCGTCGATCTGGCCGTGAGCGTAGTAACGCTCGGCCATCCGGAACCAGTAACCGTGGCTGACGTCGTTCATTGCAGGATCACCGAGACCAGGGCGGGCAATTGCACGCTCGCGAGCGCACCGCGCCCGACCACCGCCAGCAGGATCATCAGGGGCAGGCCGTTGCGCGGCTGGCCGCCGTAGTACTCCCAGATCTCGAAGCAGCGCTGCTGCATCAGGTACACCGCATAGGCCATGCCGAGCTTGAGCAGCAGGATGCTCAGAAAGGCGTAGCGCAGCTGCGCGCCCTGCAGCCAACCCTTCTGCTCGCACAACGCCAGGGCGAACAGCAGCAGCGGGCTGCCGATCGCGCTCAGGCCGATGCAGGCCCATTCGCGCCAGCGCGTCGGGCTGCCGAGCGCCAGCGAATTGAAACCGAACCAGGCCAGGCCGAACCCGCTGCCGGCCAGCATCACGCTGAGCAGCGGCCAGACCGGGTCGACCGCGTAGCGCGACAGGCCGGACGGCAGGGGCTCGTCGGGCAGGCGATAGACCGAGGTCGCCATCAGCCGCCCCCGTGGCGCTTGAGGAATTCCAGCACCTCGTCGTATTGGCCGCCCTGGTTGGCGTACCGGGCGTGGTTGCGCGCCGTGGTCAGCCATTCCAGGGTGGTCGAACGGGTGTCTTTCAGGGCCGCGCGCAGGTGGCTCATCGTCAGCGGTATTTCCCGGCCCTGGTCGATCGAGGCCTCGATCGCTTCGTCGATCGCGGTCTCGACCAGGTTGCGCAGATCGGCGCCGGAATAGCCCGAGCTCAGGCGCGCGATCTCGGCGCCGTCGATGTCCTCGCCGAGCGGGCGCTCGCGCAGCAGCAGCTCGAGGATGGCGCGTCGCGCCGGCTCGTCCGGCGGCGGCACGAACAGCACCCGGTCGAAGCGGCCGGGCCGGCGGAACGCGGCATCGACCGCCCAGGGCACGTTGGTCGCGCCGAGGATCAGCACGCCCTGGTTGTTCTGGGCGAAGCCGTCGAGTTCGGTCAGGAACTGGCTGACCAGCTTGGCCGAGGTGGCCTCGCGCGAGTACTGGCGCTTGCCGCCGATGGCCTCGATCTCGTCGAAGAACACCACCGCCGGGGCGGTGCGCCGCGCGGTCTCGAAGATCGCATGCAGCTTGCGCTCGGACTCGCCGATATACATGTCCAGTACGTCGGTAATGGCCACGTTGTAGAAACGCGCGCCGCATTCGCCGGCGGTGGCGCGGGCGAGCAGGGTCTTGCCGCAGCCGGGCGGCCCGTACAGCAGGATGCCGCCGCCGGAGCGGCGCTTGAAGCGCTCGAACAGCGAGGGCTTGAGGAAGGGGGTGATGATGCGGCGGCGGATCTGGTGCTTGACCTCGTCCAGGCCGCCGACGTCGGCGAAACCGATCCGCGCCTCCGGCGGCTGCAACAGCCGCGACACGTCTTCGGCATCGGTGTCGTCGTTGGCGATGCTGGTCTGCAGGCTGCCGGCCTGCAGACGCCGCGCGTTGGCCAGCGAGATCACCTTGCCGGCCAGCTCGGTCGCCAGGGCGGCGTCCTCGAGCGCCGGGTTGAGGGCGATGGCCTGCTGGTACAGGCTGCGCGCGTCCTCGCGGCGGCCCTCGCCGAGCAGCTGCCGGGCGCGCGCGAACAGCGACGCCGCCGAGTTCTCCGGGGCGATCCGCAGCACCCGCTCGTCGTGGCGGTGCGCCAGCAGCAGGCGCAGCGCGGCGTCGCGCTGGGTCGGGTCGGCCAGCAGGGCGTCGCCGCCGAGCTCGAGTGCGCGGATCAGCGCGTCCGGGTCGGACTCGTTCAGGCAGGCGTTGACGACCAGCATGCCGAGCGCCGGGTTGTGCGGGCTGGCGGCGAGCGCGGCGAGCAGATCGTCGAGGGAGGTATCGGGCATGGCGGCATCCTGGCCGGGCGTGGCGGCGTATAGCGTAAAGAAAAACCGCGCGGGATAGGTTCGCGATCTCAACCGTACCGTGCCGCCGGTTGCGGTTCGACGAGCGCTGCGCCTACAGTGCGAACTGTGGCGCAGGTCCGTTTCCGGGCTGCGAGCCACGCCCCGTCAGCAAGCCCGCCGCCGCAGGACCGCGCGCCGCCCGCGCGCCGCCCGCCGATGGCGACGCCAAGGATCCAGGCCGTCCGTCGATGACTTTTTCGCCCGAACCTTCCGCCGCGGAGCAGGCCGCGGCCCGCGTCCGCGATGCCGTCCATTCCGCCACCGCCGGCCTGGTCGAACGCGAGCAACTCGCCGAGCTGATCGTGCTGGCCGCGGTCGCCCAGGAACACCTGCTGATCGTCGGCCCGCCCGGCACCGCCAAGAGTGCGGTGGTGCGGCGCGTCGCCGCCGCGCTCGGCGGGCGTTACTTCGAGTACCTGCTCGGGCGCTTCACCGAGCCGGCCGAGTTGTTCGGCCCGGTCGACCTGCGCCGGCTGCGCGAGGGCGTGGTCGAGACCGATGTCACCGGCATGCTGCCGGAGGCCGAGGTCGCCTTCCTCGACGAGGTCTTCCTCGGTTCGACCGCGATCCTCAACACCTTGCTCGGCGTACTCAACGAGCGCCGCTTCCGTCGCGGCCACACCCAGATCGACTGCCCGCTGCGGGTCTGCGTCGGCGCGGCGAACGCTTTGCCCGACGACGAGTCGCTGGCGGCGTTCGCCGACCGCTTCCTGTTGCACCTGTTCGTCGAGCCGGTGCCGGACCATCAACTCGAAGCCCTGCTCGAAGGCGGCTGGCGGTCCGAACGCGCCGCGGTCGAGCACCGTACCGAACTGGCCGACATCGACCTGCTGAGCCGGCGCGTGCCGCAGGTGAGCATGGGCCCGGCGCGCGGCCTGCTGGCCGAGGCGATCCGCAAGCTCCGCAGCGCCGGCCTGAGCCTGTCGGACCGGCGCATCGTCAAGGTCCAGCGCCTGATCGCCGCGGCCACGGTGCTCGCCGGGCGCGACACCGCGACCGCCGCCGACCTGTGGCCGCTGTTCTACGTGATGCCGACCCGCGAGGCGCAGGCCGCGGCCCAGGACGCGCTGCGCGACTCGCTGTCGACGGCGGCCAACCCGACCCTGCGCGCCGCGGTCGAACACGCGGTGTTGCAGCCGGTGTCGCGCGCCGCGCGGCTGATCGAAGCCGCGCGCAGCTGCCTGCAAGGCGCCGTCGGCGCACCGGGCTCGGCGACGATGGCCGAAGCCCTGCTGCGCGAGATCGACGCCAACTTCGACCCGCATTCGATTCCGCCTGAACTCGCCGCCGAGCGCGCGCGGCTGGTCGAACGGGTCGCCGCGCCGACATGAAGTGGCGCTGGCGGGCAGAGGCCGACCCGCCCGCGCCGCAAGGCGCGATCGGGATCGGCGCGGCGGCGCAGGGTTTGCTCGACGCGCTGGCG
>NZ_JBPKJP010000099.1:0-14333 GCF_051217035.1 Lysobacter sp. 1R34A | reverse complement strand
AGGAAGATCACGATGCCTGCGGCGATCGGATTGGCCGCGATCCATGCGGTCGCGCTTTCTAGCCAGGCAGGTTCCATCGGCTGATTATAGGCAGCGATGTCTGTTGCGCGGCGAACCGGAGTTCTGCTTGATCAGGCGCACATCGCGGCGCACCGACATGTTGCAGCGATTCTGGCGATTGTTGCGCGACTCGCAGCTGACTTCCTGCCCGCCGCCGCCCCACCCGCCGCCACCGCCGTTCCAGCCGCCACCGCCGCCGCCGCGCGAGGCGACGAATTCGGCACGGCAACCCTCGCTGACCCAGACCTCGCCGGGGCGCGAACCCCAGGTGCGGCCCTCGATGCAGGGCGAGCTCGAAATCTGCCGCTGCAGGCGTGCGCGGTTGCCGTCGATGCGGCAGGTGCGCGGGCGATTGTCGTTGGAGTCGCAGCGCACCACTTCGCCGCTGCCGCCGCCGTTCCAGCCACCGCCGCCGCCATTCCAGCCGCCACCGCCACCTCGGCCGAGGGTGAACTCGGCGCGGCAACCTTCTCTCACCCAGATGCCCGAGCGGTCGTAACCCCAACTGCGGCCCTGGCTACAGGAGGCTTTCGACAACTGCCGGCTGAGCTGTACCCCGCCGCGCGTGTCGGCATCGCAACGACGCTCGCGGCTGTCGGTGGATTCGCAACGGATCACGTTGTTGTAACCGTAATCGTCGTACTGCGGCGCAGCCTGGGCCGTGCCGGCGGCCATGCCGAGGCCGACCATCAAACCTAGACCGGAAAGAATGCGTGCGGACATGTTCGTGCTCCTTGTCAATGTGCCAAGGACTCTATCTGAACCCGCTTAACGCCAGCTCAAGATCTTCGCCCTTTGCGGTGGAGAGCCAAAAACGTTCATGAGTCGCTTAGCTTGCGCTGTTGTTGCAGTGCAGCGCGCACACCCGCGAATGCGGCCCGCGGACGGCCGGCGCATCATCCGCCGTTGCGGCGGTAGTCGAGTTCGAAGTCGGCGCGGCAGCCGTCCTCGACCCAGACCCCGTGCGCGTCGTAGCCCCAACTGCGGCCTTCGATGCATTCGGTCTTCGACAACTGCTTGACCATGCGCACGCCGAGCCCGGTTTCGACATCGCAGCGGCGGGCGCGCCGGTCCTGCGATTCGCAACGCAGCAAGGGCTTGCGCGCCTGCGCTGCGGGTTCGTCGGCGCCGAGCAGCCGGAACTCGGCGCGGCAACCGCCCGAGACCCAGATGCCCTGTTTGTCGACGCCCCAACTTTGATTGCGCAGGCAAGGTTGTTTGGAAAGTTGCTGGGCCAGCACCGCGCCCTCGCCGATCTTGGCCGGACAATGATTCCAGCGGCCGCCGCGCGACTCGCACTTGATCACTCGCGCGCCGGTGGTGCTGTCGCGGCCGCTGCCGCCTTTGCCGAGCACGAAATCCGCCGCGCAGCCCTGCGACACCCACACGCCGCCGCGGTCGGCGCCCCAGCTGGTGCCCTCGACGCAGGGCTTGCCGGAAGTGCGATGGACCAGGCGCACGCCTTCGCGGGTATCGGCCGGGCAGCGCACGACTTCTTCGCCGCTCGAGGCGCAGCGCAACAGGCGGCCGCCGTACAGGCGCTCGCCCACCGGCTCTGCGCGGGCCTGCGTGCATGCCAGGCCGGCGAAGGCCAGCCATTGGATCGCGATCATCACACCACGCATGCATGTCCCCCGCAGCCGACACGATCACTCTAACCGTGATCGATGAAACTGCAATCAAAACGCGGCCATTGCCGTTCGCGGCCGCATGCGGGGTTCATCGCGGTTACGCGCGCGTGAAATCGAAACTCAGCACATCGGCGATGCGGCCGGTGCCGAGCATCGCCATCAGCAGGCGGTCTGTGCCGAGGGCGACCCCGGCGCAGGCCGGGAAACCGCCCGCGAGCGCGGCCAGCAAGGCCTCGTCGCGCGGCGGCGCCGGCACGCCGCGTTCGGCGCGCAGCGCGCGGTCGCGATCGAAACGGGCGCCCTGCTCGGCCGAATCGGCGAGTTCATGGTAGCCGTTGGCCAATTCCAGCGGGCCCAGATAAAGCTCGAAGCGTTCGGCCACCGGCCAACCGTCGCCGTCGTCGCGCAAGCGCGCCAAGGCGCATTGCGAGGCCGGGTAATCGTGCACCGCCAGCAGACCGTCGGCGGCGAAAGTCGGCTGCAGGCGATGAGTCATCAGCAGGTCGAGCCAGTCGTCGCGGTTCAAGCCCTGCGGATCGATGACCACCTCGCCGAGCGCCGCACGCAGGACGCTGTCGTCGGCGGTGAACGGGTCGAGACCGAGACGCTGCCGATACAGATCGCGGTAGGTGATCGTCTGCAGCGCGGCGTCGCGCCCGACCAGGCCCAGGGCGGTGCGCACCAGCGCCGCGGTTTCCCCGATCAGACGGCGATGATCCCAACCGATCCGATACCACTCGAGCATGCTGAACTCAGGATTGTGGCGGCCGCCGGCTTCGCCGTCGCGGAACACCCGGCCGAGTTCGTAGCAGTCGCCGAAACCGGCCGCGAGCAGGCGCTTGAGCGGGAACTCCGGCGAGGTGCGCAGCCAGCGCGTGCGCGGCGCACCCTCGGTGCGTCCGCTGAACTGCAGGGAAAACGAGGCGATGTTGGGATCGGTGTTGCCGGCGACCGACAACACCGGGGTCTCGACCTCTATCACCCCTCGTTCGGCGAAGAAGGCGCGGATCGCCGCGTTGAGCCGCGCGCGCAAGCGCAAGGCCTCGAACGAGGCCGATGGCCGCCACTGCAAGTCGCCGCTCATTCGTGCTCGGCCAGGAACTCGAGCAGCTTGG
This sequence comes from Lysobacter sp. 1R34A, assembly GCF_051217035.1. Taxonomy (NCBI): domain Bacteria; kingdom Pseudomonadati; phylum Pseudomonadota; class Gammaproteobacteria; order Lysobacterales; family Lysobacteraceae; genus Lysobacter; species Lysobacter sp. 1R34A. Next base: position 11,527 of record NZ_JBPKJP010000099.1, on the reverse strand, counting down.
CTTCGTCCCAGATTTCGACCCCGAGTTCCTGGGCTTTGTCGAGCTTGGACCCGGCGGCCTCGCCGGCGACGACGAAGCTGGTCTTCTTCGATACGCTGCCGGCGACCTTGGCCCCGAGGGCTTCGAGCCGGGTCTTGGCCTCGTCGCGGGTGAGCGCGGTCAGGCTGCCGGTCAACACTGCGGTCTGGCCGTCGAGCGGGCCGCTCGCCGCCGCCGATGCCGCCGGCGTCAATACATCCAGGCGCTGCAGCGCTTCGCCCACCCGCGACAGCAGCAGCGCGTTCTCGTCCACGCTCAACCACGATGCCAGCACCTGGGCGCTGTCGGCCGGCAGGCCCGCAGCGACGTAGGCGTGCTCCGGCGCATCGCGCAGTTTCTCGGCGCTGCCGAACGCGGCCGCGAGTTGATCGGCGCGGATCCGGGTGACCTTGGGAATCTCCATGTCGACCAGCAAGGTCGCCAGGTTCAGGCCTTCGCGCAGTTTCGGCGACGGCGCGTGAGCGTCGCCGATCTTGACCTTGCGCGCCAGCAAGTCGTCGATGACCTGCTGGTTGCCGGGCTGGTCGAAGAAATGGCCGAGCGAACGCGCGACCTCGCCGCCGACGTCGGGCACGCGCTTGAACAGCGGCCACGGCAGGCGCCGGATCAGTTCGAGATCGCCGAACCAGGCCGACAAGGCCTTGGCCGTGCTCTCGCCCACGTGCTGGATGCCGAGCGCGAACAGAAAGCGTTCGAGGGTGGTATCGCGGCTGCGGTCGATCGCCTCGATGAGGTTGTCGGCCCACTTGGTCGCGACCTTGCCGGCCTTGACCGTCTCGGGCGTGGTGCCGTCGCGTTCCTCGGCGCGGCGCTTCATCTGCAGCAGGTCTTCGAGCCCGAGTTTGTACAGGTCGGCGACCGATTGCAGATAGCCCAGGTCGGACAGGTCTTCGATATAGCGGTCGCCGAGGCCTTCGATGTCCATCGCCCGGCGCGAGGCGAAATGACGGATCGCCTCCTTGCGCTGCGCCGCGCAGGTCAGCTCGCCCGAGCAGCGCCACACCACGCCGTCCTCTTCGCGCACGATCTGCGAACCGCATACCGGGCATTCGCCCGGCATCTGCCACTGCGGCGCGTTCGGGTCGCGGTATTCGGGCACCACCCGGACGATTTCCGGAATCACGTCGCCGGCCCGGCGCACGATCACGGTGTCGCCGATGCGCACGTCGAGGCGGGCGATCTGGTCGGCGTTGTGCAAGGTCGCGTTGGTCACCACCACGCCGGCCACCTGCACCGGCTTGAGCCGCGCCACCGGCGTGGCCGCGCCGGTCCGGCCGATCTGGATGTCGATGCCCTCGAGCAAGGTCGACTGCTCCTGGGCCGGGAACTTGTGCGCGATCGCCCAGCGCGGTGCGCGCGAGACGAAGCCCATCTCGCGCTGGCCGGCGTAATCGTCGAGCTTGTAGACCACGCCGTCGATGTCGAACGGCAAGGTATCGCGCTTGGCGCCCATCTGCCGGTAATACCCGAGCAGGCCCTCGGTACCGGCCACCACGCCGCTCTCGCCGCTGACCGGGAAGCCCCAATCGCGCAGTTGCTTCAGGGTCGCCGAATGGGTCGGCGGCAGCTCGTAGCCTTCGACCAGGCCGACCGCATAGGCGTAGAACGCCAGGGGCCGCTGCTTGGTGATGCGGGGATCGAGTTGGCGCAGCGAACCGGCGGCGCCGTTGCGCGGGTTGGCCAGGACCTTGCCGCCCTCGCTCAGGGCTTTTTCGTTGTAGGCCTTGAACGCGGCCAGCGGCATGTAGATTTCGCCGCGGACTTCCAGCACCGGCGGCCAGCGCTCGCCGCGCAGGCGCATCGGAATGGCGTTGATGGTGCGCAGGTTCTGGGTCACGTCCTCCCCGGTAGCGCCATCGCCACGGGTCGCGCCCTGGACGAAGCGGCCGTTCTCGTAGCGCAGGCTGATCGCCAGGCCGTCGAGCTTGGGTTCGACCGAGAATTCAGGCGCGCCGCGATCCAGACGTTCCTCGATGCGGCGGACGAAATCGGCCACTTCCTCGTCGGCGAAGGCATTGCCGAGCGACAGCATCGGCACCGCATGGCGGACCTCGGCGAACGCGCCCGAGGGCGCCGTGCCGACGCGCTGGGTCGGCGAATCGGGCGTGGCGAGCTGCGGATGCGCGGCTTCCAGCGCCTCGAGCTCGCGCAGCAGGCGGTCGTATTCGGCGTCGGCCAGGGTCGGGTCGTCGAGCACGTAATAACGATAATTGGCGTCTTCGAGCTGGCGATGCAGCTCGGCGGCGCGCTTCGCGGCCTGGGCGGCGTCTTTCTTGGATTCGGTCGTCACGGGCGGGAGTCCTGGCGCTGCCGATGCGGCGGGGCGACGGCATTTTGAACGGGATTCGCACGATTGTGGATGCCCGGCGTCGCCGCAGGCGCGACGGCAGGGGCACCGGGGCGATCTGGAGAGCAGAAGCAAATCCCCCCTGCCCCCCTTTTTCAAAGGGGGAATCCTTCGGCCGGGATTGGGCCTGCGTTGGAGGATTAGTCTTCGGATCGCCCGCGGCGGCGAGCTTCCGCCTGCCAATGCCGGCGTTGTAGTTGCAGTTGCAGTTGCAGTTGCAGTTGCCGTCAGGATTTTGCTGTTGCAGTGCGCCGCCCCGCACTAGCGAAGGCTAAAGAAGACCCGGAGGGCGGCCCGCAGGGATGCGGGCCGTTTTTCATCGGGACAGGGATGTCCCGTATGAAAAATCCCCGCGAATGCACCGCTCGTGCGGGCTTGTGATTCAAAAAGAAGCATTTTTCTTTGGTTACCTTTCTTTTGTTGCTTTAGACAAAAGAAAGTAACCCGCCGCTTTAGTGGCGGAAGCTTTGGATTTGATCTTGATCTATTGAATGAAAGAAGCGCTGCAAGTCCGCCGCAGCGATGTCGCGGCTTGCGCCGCTCCTACCCTGGCGAGAGCACGCCGCTTCGATGGGCCACATCGGCCTTGTGGTCTCTGCGCGTCCCGTGGTCGCGACTCACGTCGCTCCTACCGGGGTAGCAGCGACAGCAACGACAGCAACGACAGCAACGGCAACGAAAACCGCAGATCGCCGAATCCAGAGACCAGCGCAGCGCAAGCCGCCGACGATTCACCAGCGCGTCGGCTTGCTCAACGGCGGCGCCTCGCGCTGCCGGTCGTAGGCACGCAATTCGTCGCGCAAATGCGCGATGCGCTGGCGGCCAAGCGCGTTGCGCTGCTCGTCCAGCACCACCGCATCGAGCAGCTCGGCCATGCGCTGCGCGGTCGGCAACATGGTCTCCCAGGCGTCGAGCGCCGGGATCGGCGCCGGCAAGGTCAGGAAGAACGCGACCGCCGGGGTTTCCAGCGACTGGATCGTCGCCATGTCGAAGCTGCCGGGCTTCATGATGTTGGCGACGCTGAACACCGGGCCGCGCTCGGGGTGGCCCTCGACCAGGCGGTGGAACACGCCCATGTGGCCGTAGACCAGGCCGGCCTTCTCGGCAGCGACCACGATGTCGGGTCCGTGCAGTTTCTGCCCGGCGCGCGCCGCCAGGTACAGGGTCACGATCTTGTCGAACTCTTCGCTGACGCGGCGGCCGAGGTCGCTGTTGGCGGCGTTGGCGCCGCCTTCCAGGGTGCGGTCGAACAGTTCCAGCTCGGCCTGGGTGGTGGCCTCGCCCGGCGCCGCCGCGGCGTCGCCGAGTTCGTTTTCGATCTGCTCGCCCAGCGAGGGCTCCTGGCGGGTACCGGGCTTGCGCTCGCCGGTACGCGGCGCGTCCTCGCGGGCGACGCGCTTGCCCTGCCCCGGCTTGCGCGGACGGCCGAAGAACACGATCGCGCCGATCAGTATCAGACCGGCGATTAGAATGCCGATCCGCAGCAGGGTCACGTCGGACATCGGTGGCTCCTTTTGATGCGGGGATCCGGGACTGGCGATTCGGGATTCGTCAAAGCGGCTGCGCCGGCTCTCGATTCCCTGTCCTGTCCCGACTCCCGAACTTAATCACGAATACGACGAAGGCTACGGCTTGCGCCCGGCCCGCGTCCCGAATCATTCATCCCGGCGGCGCGGCTCAGGCCGCGCCGGCCAGGCGCGTGGCCTCGGCCAGGTCGACCGACACGAGACGGCTGACGCCGGGCTCGCGCATGGTCACGCCGGAAAGTTGTTGCGCGGCTTCCATCGTCGCCTTGTTGTGGCTCACGAACAGGAACTGTACCTGTTCGCTCATCTCGCTGACCATCGCGGTGAAGCGGCCGACGTTGGCTTCGTCGAGCGGCGCATCGACCTCGTCGAGCAGACAGAACGGCGCCGGGTTCAAACGGAAGATCGCGAACACCAGCGCCACCGCGGTCATCGCCTTCTCGCCGCCGGACAGCAGCGAGATGTTCGACACGCGCTTGCCGGGCGGGCGCGCCATGATCGCCACGCCGGTGTCGAGCAGGTCCTCGCCGGTCAGTTCGAGGTAGGCGTGGCCGCCGCCGAACAAACGCGGATACAGCTCCTGCACGCCGGAATTGACCCGGTCGAAGGTGTCCTTGAAGCGGCCGCGGGTCTCGCGGTCGATCTTGCGGATCGCGTCTTCCAGGGTTTCGAGCGCGGTGTTGAGGTCGGCGAACTGGGCGTCGAGATAGTCCTTGCGCTGCGCCGCCTCGGCGTGCTCGGCGATCGCCGCCAGGTTGACCGGTTCCAGGCGGCGCAGCTTGCCGTCGAGTTCGGCGACCGTGCGTTCCCAGGTTTGCGGCTCGGCGTTCTCGTCGAGCCCGTTGACCACGTCTTCCAGCACCGCGCCGGCCTCGGCGATGGCGCTGGTCAGGGTTTCGGCCTTGAGCACCAGAGCCTGCTGTTCGAGGCGGCGCTGGCCGATGGCCTCGCGCTGCTGCAGGGCCTGCTCGTCGCGTTGCTGGCGGGTCTGCTCGAACTTGCGCAGGTCGTTGTCGATGCCGTCGAGCGCGGTGCGCGCGGCGGTCAGGTCGTGTTCGGCGACGACGCGCTGTTCCAGCGCGACCTGGCGTTGCTCTTCCAGCGCGACGACCGGCTGGTCGCCGTCGGCGAGCTGCGCCGACAGCTCGCCCAGGCGCGAATCGAGCTGGCCGCGTTGGCCGCCCATGCGTTCCAGCGCCTGGCTCAGGCCGGCGATCTGGGCGCGCTGGGTCTCCAGGGTCAGGCTCAGGGCATGCGCGGCGTCGCGCGATTCGCGCGCGGCGTTGCGGGCGGCGTCGCGCGCCTCGAACAGGCGGCGGCGTTCGGATTCGAGTTCGAGGCGGGCGTCTTCCAGCTCGCCCATGCGCTCGATCGCCGCTTCCTGGCGGGTGCGCGCTTCGCGCGCCTGCTCGCCGCCGGCGTCGATCAGGAGCAGCAGTTGCTCGAGCTCGGCGTCGATCTTCTCGATGCGGTTGCGCGCCGAATCCAGGCGGCCCTGGTGGCTCTGCAACTGGCCGGCGAGTTCGGACACGCCACGGTGGGCCATGTACAGAGTGCGCTGGGCGTCCTCGCGCTGCTGCTCGGACGCCAGCAGGCGGTCGCGCAACTGGATCTGGGCCTGTTCGAGTTCGCGTTCGCGGTTCTGCAGGGTTTCGATCTCGGCGCGCAGGCTCTGGATCTCGCGTTCGCGCAGCAGCGCGCCCTGCTTGGCCGCGCCCGAACGCAGCACCCGCACCCAGCCGGCGCCGAGGCGCTCGCCGTTGCGGGTGATCACGGTTTCTTCCGCGCCCAGCGAGGGCTGCAGCGCGCGCGCCGCGGCCAGGTCGTCGGCCCCGTGCAGGCGCGACAGCAGCCGGCGGATCGCCGCCGGCCCCTGCACCTTCGAGGCCAGCGAGGTCGGCGGGTAGACGCTGTCGTCGCGCGCCGGCGAGACCAGGGTCAGGCGGCCTTCGCCGAGTTCGCCGATCGCATCGACCAGGGTTTCCGGTGCCTCGACCAGCACGCCTTCGATCAACTGGCCGAGCGCGCTTTCGACCGCGTTTTCCCAGCCCGCCTCGACGCTCAGGGTTTCGCCGACGCGTTGCGCCGAGTCCAGCCCGCGCGCCTGCAGCCAGGTCAGCGCGGCGCCCTGTTCCAGGCCGAGCGCGGCCTGCTGGAGGGTTTCCAGCGAGGACAGCCGACCGCGCGAGGTCTGCGCCTGCTTGCGCACCTCGGCCAACTGGTTCTGGGTCGCGCGCTGTTGCTCCTGCAGGTCCGAAACCGTGCTCTTACGCGCTTCCAGTTCGTCGGTCAGGCTCTCCAGCGATTCCTTCTGCAGGTCGTGCTGGCTCTGCAATTGCTCGAAGGCCTCGGCGAGCGCGGCGACGTCCAGGCCGGTGCGCTCGGCGAGCATCGCCTGGCGGCGGCGGTCGGCTTCTAGCGTCTGCCGGTCCAGGCCTTCCAGCCGGGTGCGTTCGACGTCGGCCGCGCGCGCGGCCTCGGCCTGTTCGCGGCTGTGCGCGTCCCACCGCTGCTGCCAGTCATTGAGCCGGGTTTCGGCATCGCGCAGCGCTTCCTGACGCGCCTCGTCGTCCTCGCGCATCATCTCGATGCGCGGCTCGGCCTCGGCGACCGCGGCCAGCAGCACGTCCAGGCGCGCCTGGTCGCTGCCGATGTGTTCGCCGAGCTCGGCCAGCGCCGCCAGCGCCTCGTCGCGCGCCTTGTGCAGGCGGCCGGACATTTCGCGCTGGTGCTGGATCTGTTGTTCGACCCGGGCCAGCACGCCGCCGACCTCGTAGCTCGCGGCCTGCGCCTTGTTCAGCGCTTCGGCGGCTTCTTCGCGGCGCACGCGGCCGGTCTCGAGTTCGCGCTCGGCCTCGCGCTGCTCGGCGATCAATTGCTGCAGGCGGGTCTCCTGCTGCGACAGGCGCTCGCGCTGGCTCTGCAGCTTCTGGTCGAGGGCGCGGTATTCCAGCGCCTTCCACTCCACGTCCTTGACCTTGCGCTCGGCCTGGATCGCCTGGTACTGCTCGGCCTGGCGGGCCTGCCGGCGCAGGTGTTCGAGCTGCTTGCCGACTTCCTCGCGCAGATCGTTGAGGCGGTCGAGGTTCTCGCGGGTGTGGCGGATGCGGGTTTCGGTTTCCTTGCGCCGTTCCTTGTACTTGGAAATGCCGGCGGCTTCCTCGAGGTACACGCGCAGGTCTTCGGGCTTGGCCTCGATGATCTGGCTGATCATGCCCTGCTCGATGATCGAGTAGCTGCGCGGCCCCAGGCCGGTGCCGAGGAACAGGTCGGTGATGTCGCGACGGCGGCATTTGCCGCCGTTGAGGTAGTACTGGCTGGTGCCGTCGCGGCTGACCGTGCGCTTGACCGAGATCTCGTTGAACGCGGCGAATTCGCCGGTGATGGTGTGGTCGGAGTTGTCGAAGATCAGCTCGACCATCGCCTGCGAGACCGGCTTGCGCGCCGAGGAGCCGGCGAAGATCACGTCGGTCAGCGAGTCGCCGCGCAGGCGGCTGGCCGAGCTCTCGCCCATGACCCAACGCACTGCGTCGATGATGTTCGACTTGCCGCAGCCGTTGGGCCCCACCACACCGGTCATGTTGGTGGGCAGGTGCAGCGTGGTCGGATCGACGAAGGACTTGAAACCGGACAGCTTGATCGTGGACAGACGCATGCGCGGGTGTGGTCCCTGGCGCGCCGGGCGGCGCCGCCGTGAAAACGTGAAATTGGATGAGACAACATACCCAAGTGATTGAATCACCTGGAAGAGATACCGCTTCGAACGGCGCTCTCTCGCGAGTATAGCGGGCCGGCGCAAGGCTCGCCGCGAACGCCTTCAGCGCTGCCTCAGGCGGCCCCGCCGCCGGCTCGGCCGGAGCGCGCCATGGCCGGCCGCCGCGCCGGACCGGCTCCGTGCCGCCGCGGGTTCATGGTAAACATGGGCGATTGGGCGAATCGACCGGCTTCGCCGCCGCCACGACAGGGAGTGACACGGCACGCATGAGCTCTCGCAGCAGCCGTCCGAGCGATCCCAATCCGGCCCGCAAGGCCGGCGAACACCTGACCATGGCCGATCTGGCCGAACTGGCCGGGGTTTCGGCGATCACCGTCTCGCGCGCCCTGCGCGACAGCCCCCTGGTCAATCCCGAGACCCGGGCCCGGATCAAGGAGCTCGCCGAACGACAGGGCTATCAGTTCAACATCAGCGCGCGCAACCTGCGCCTGCGCCGCAGCATGACCGTGGCGGTGGTGGTCGAGATGAAGCCGACCGTCGAGCGGCAGATGTCCGGCTCCTACCCGCTGGACCTGCTCGGCGGCATCAGCCAGGAGCTGACCTCGGCCGGCTACAGCGTGCTGCTGACCTCGCTGCAGGGCGGCGCCCTGCCGAGCGTGCAGGCCGCCGACGGAGTGATCCTGCTCGGCCAGGGCGCGCACGAGGACGCGATGCACGAGGTGCAGCGCTGGGGCCGGCCGATGGTGGTGTGGGGCGCGGTCAGCCGCCACGAGACCCAGGTCGTGGTCGGCAGCGACAACCACCGCGGCGGCAAGCTCGCCGCCGAGCGCTTCCTGGCCCTGGGCCGGCGCCGGCCGGTATTCCTCGGCGATAGCGCCCACGGCGAATTCGCCGAGCGCCTGGAGGGTTTCGTCGAGACCCTGGCCGAGCACGCGATCGTGCCGCTGACCCCGACCGTGGCCAATTTCACCGTCAGCGCCGGCGCCCAGGCGGTGCACAGCCTGCTCGACGAGCACCCGCAGTTCGACGCCCTGTTCGCGGCCAGCGACCTGCTGGCGATCGGCGCGATCCGCGCCCTGATCGAGCGCGGCCGGCGGGTGCCGGAGGACGTGTCGGTGATCGGCTACGACGACACCCCGCTCGGCGCGACCTATCTGCCGCCGCTGACTTCGATCCATCAGAACTTCGTCGACGCCGGGGTGTCGCTGGCGCGCAAGATCCTGGCGATGATCGAAGGCCGTCCGGCGCAGTCGGAGATCCTGCCGACCCATCTGGTGGCGCGCGTCACCTGAGCGCTCGGGGCGATGCGCAGCGCGATGCTGCATCGCAACGCGAACCTCGCCGGCCTGGCGCCAGGCCGAGCCGGCGCTCCCGCTCTGCAGCAATCGGTCAAACCCTTGATTCAGCTCGCTTAAGCGCTGCAACAAAATACGGGCTTCGGTGGCCAGAAACAGGCACTGAGACACATTATCGGCGCTGATTGTTATCGATAACTTGACATCGATAACAACGGCTCACTAGGGTCCGCGGCAACGACGCCCCCAGGTCCCCGCCGCGTGATCCAGCCCGAAGCCGCACCGCACCTCCCCCCAGCCCCCGCCGAAGCCGACGCCTGGCGCCTGCGCCAGGACCGCTTCGACCCGGCCCAGCGCCGCCGCGACGAAACCCTGTTCGCCCTCGCCAACGGCTCGCTGGGCGTACGCGGCGGCTTCGAGGAAGCCGACGGCGGCAGCGACGGCAGCTTCCTGGCGGCGGTCTACGAAAAGCATCCGATCCACTACCACGAGCGCCTCCCCGGATTCGCCCGCAGCACCGACACCCGCCTGCCGGTCGCCGACGGCCAGCGCATCGCGGTCTGGCTGGGCGAGCAACGCCTCGATATCGACGCCGCACAGTGGCTGAGGTTCGAGCGCGAACTCGATCTGCGCAGCGGCCGCCTGCGCCGCCGCCTGCGCCTGCGCACCGCCCAGGGCCAGACCCTGGAGATCCAGGCCGAGCGCGTGCTGCCGTTCGACAGCGCGTGCGCCGGCGTCGACCTGCTGGCGATCCGCTACCGGGTCGAATCGGTCGACTACACCGGCCCCCTGAGCCTGGCCTCAGCGATCGAATGCGGCCACCAGGCCGCCGAACAAGGCGACGACCCGCGCATCGGCGTGGCCGTGTCGGAAGGCTTGCAATTGCTGTCGGCGCAAGCCGACGAGCACGCCGCCCAGGTCGTGCAGTCGACCCGCCACAGCGATGTGCGCGTGGCCTGCGCGCAGGCGCACCGCCTCGACGGCGGCCTGCGTTTCGGCGCGGCCGAACGCGGCGACGAGCGCGTGCTGCAGCGCTACGACACCCAGTTGCAGCCGGGCGCCGCGGTCACCCTGGAAAAATTCGTCGCCTACAGCAGCGGCAGCGAAGCCGGCGAACTCGCCGAACGCGCGCGGCGGGCGGTCGCGGACGCCGTTGCCGTCGGGTTCGATGCCCTCGCCGCGCGCCAGACCGCGGCCTTGGCCGAGTTCTGGGACGGCGCGGAGCTGTCGATCGACGGCGACCCCTCGGCCGAACAGGCGCTGCGCTTCAACCTGTTCCACCTGCTGCAGTCGGCCGGCCGCGACGGCGTCAACGGCACCGCCGCCAAGGGCCTCACCGGCGAAGGCTACGAAGGCCATTATTTCTGGGACACCGAGGCCTTCATGCTACCGGTGATGGTGTACACCGCGCCGGAGGTCGCCCGCGCCATGCTGCACGCGCGCTACCTCGCGCTGGAGCCGGCGCGCCGGCATGCGCGCGAGATGAACCATCCGCGCGGCGCACTGTTTCCCTGGCGCACGATCACCGGCGGCGAGTGCTCGGCGCACTACCCCTCGGGCTCGGCCGCGTATCACATCAATGCCGCGGTCGCGTACGCGGTCGGCCTGTACCTCGACGCCACCGGCGATCTCGATTTCCTGCTCGAAAGCGGCGCCGAGATCCTGTTCGAGACCGCGCGCATCTGGCCGCAGATCGGCCATTTCAATCCGCGCCGCGGCGGCGCCTTCTGCATCCACGAGGTCACCGGCCCGGACGAATACACCGCCCTGGTCGACAACAATTTCTATACCAACCGCATGGCCCAGCAGCATCTGCTGCGCGCCGTGCGGGTGTGGCGGCAGTTGCACGACGAACGCCCGCAACAGGCCGCCGAACTGGCCGCGCGGCTCGGCCTAGACGCGCACGAAATCGACACCTGGCGCCGCGCCGGCGAGGCGATGTTCCTGCATTACGACGAGGCCCTGGGCATCTATGCCCAGGACGACACCTTCCTCGACAAGCCGCGCTGGCCGTTCCCGAAACACGAGGGCGAGCACCGCCCGTTGTTGCTCGACTTCCATCCGCTCACCCTCTACCGCCACCAGGTCTGCAAGCAGGCCGACGTGGTCATGGCCCTGGTGTTGGCCGGCGACGGCATTCCCGCCGAGGTCAAGCGCCGCAGCTTCGACTACTACGAAGCGGTGACCACCCACGACTCGACTTTGTCGGCCTCGGTGTTCGGCATCCTCGCCAGCGAAGTCGGCCAAGCCGAACAGGCGGCGAGGTATTTCGCCGAGAACCTGCGCGTCGACCTCGACGACCTGCACGGCAATACCGACCACGGCGTGCACATGGCGGCCCTGGCCGGCACCTGGCTCGGCCTGGTGTCCGGCTTCGCCGGGCTGCGCGCGGTCGCCGGCACCCTGCATTTCGCCCCGACCCTGCCGGCCGGCTGGAACGGCTACGGCTTCGGCCTGCGCTGGCAGGGCCGCCGCCTGCGCCTGCGGGTCGGCCGCGACGGCGTCGAATACCGCTTGCTCGAAGGCGCCGCGCTGACCATCGAGCACGAAGGCCGCCGGGTCGAACTCAACCCCGAGGCCAGCCTGCGCGCGCCGCTGGCGGCGC